>NZ_ADFQ01000099.1:0-1477 GCF_000177355.1 Prevotella amnii CRIS 21A-A | reverse complement strand
TATTATTTGTGGGTAAAAACACGCTCTCTGTAGTATTATCTATCTGAGTGGTGTGCAGATATGAGAAACCGACAGAAAGTAAATTGCTAAGACGCTTATATTTTTCATTGAGCGTGAAATCAGCAATATTCATATAGTTTCGTGCAAATAGTGAAGCATTAGAGATTTCTGTAGACAGCGTATTTTCTAATGCGTTGGTGGTTGTGATATACACCACACCCTTACACGAGGCACTATATTCTGCGTTAGGATTCGAATCGACCACAATCTTTTTTATTTCAGACGATGGTATTGTTGAGAGTTCTTTGACACCAACAGGCTTACCATTAAGGACAAATGTAGGAGTTCCGCCTTCAAGTAATTGCAAATCTTTTGTTAACCCAGGTATCTTCCCAAGAATGGTAGTAGCCTTTCCCATATATTTCAAATAGGAATTAGAAACATTTACCTCAATTTTGTTCAGTTCCACTTTTACGGTTGGGCGCTTTCCTTTTACTACTATCCCAGCAAGGTCAGTAGAGTTAGGCTTCAACTGTACCATTCCTATATTTCCTTGTACATTATTTAGATAGCAAGGTTCGTAACCAATAAAAGATATTTTTATCATATAGGATACCTCGGGAGCTGATAAGTCAAAACACCCTTGAGCGTTAGTAACTGTTCCTTTTATCAAGGCAGAATCTTTCTGGTTAAGTAATAACACATTAGCACAAGGCAATGGTTGTTGCAACTCATCCACAACTTGTCCCTTGATGTTTTGAGCACAAAGTTGAAACACTGAGAAGCATAGTACTAAGAGTGTGATAATTCTATTCATAGCTTAATATTGTTTAATGTAAATTCTTCTAAAAAAGCTTGCATACCTTGATCATCGTATTGGCATACTTCATAAGGACTGTCAGTTTTCTTTGATTTAATCCTATATAAGTTACAGCCTCCGTCGCAAATAGGTATATACTTACAGTTACTACACTTAGGGTCTGAGAATTTATCACTGCCTAAAACAAACTCTGAGATGATGTCGAAATTTTTCAATCCTTCATCTAAATTTCCTATCGCTCGTCCTTTTATACCTACATCAGCCCAGCATTTATAAATATATCCATTAGGGTCAATAACGTATGCAGCCATATCTGTGCATGTGCAAGAATTACAATCCACTTTTGGAAAGAGGTTTGAAGACGAAATTGCTCCTTCTTTTGCTAGCGAAAGTAAAAAATCACATTTTTCCCTTGTTGATAGTTCAACAGAAGAGTTGTCTATCTTCTCTTTTATGGAATTATTAAGAATAAAGGCGTAATACACATTAACATTCTTGTTTTTCCATCTCTCTGAAAGAATCTTATAGATTTTTGAATATTCATCTTTATTGTGTATACCGATATTGGTTCGAACACCAATAGTACAATTTGGCATATATTCTACAGCAATGTCTATATTGTGGATAATCTGATCAAAAGTGCCTTCACCATTTCTT
>NZ_ADFQ01000100.1:0-15466 GCF_000177355.1 Prevotella amnii CRIS 21A-A | reverse complement strand
TAATCTCTATATGGGTATCGATGTTATCTTTAAGATAATTATATAATAAGTTTGTTTTTTTAGCCGATAATGTTCCTAAATGAATCATTTTACGCTCATATTCTATTCTAAAATTTATATATATAGTATCCTTCCAAAAAACATGTTCAGAGTGTATATAAATACTTTGTATATTTTTTTTTAGGATATTCTTTTTGGGAAAAAGTATATTTTTTATTACAATATCACTATCGTTTATATGTAGAGTATTCCCATATTTATAAATAATAGATAAACTAATTAAAAAAGAAAGGAATATGCATGAAATAAAACTTATAATATTCCCTTTTAATAAAAATATCATTATAGGGATAATTAATATGAGTATTATCCCTATAATGATATTTGAGTATTTATATGGAATAGTCATTTATCTGCAAGTGTAAGCTCTTTTTTTAACAAGCGACAGCTGATAGTAACCCTGTACAAACTACCATGCCTACGCCACTAGCTCCCGCAGTTGGGACTAAACCTAAAAATCCGACAGTTGTACCAACACCAACAAGAAGACTATCGGCAGTATTTGTCCCTTTAAGAGGAACCATATAAATATAAAAATCTTTAGAGTGAGAATAAGTTGTGACAGTCCTATCAAAATTAAAATTATTTATTTTATTGGGAATCCCCATACTTATAGTTCCTATAGCGTAAGAACTAAATAATCTCTTGATGTTTTCTGGATTTGATTTACAGAGAGAAGCTTGTACATTGATAGTTGATGAACTGTTATTTCGTTCACTAATAACTTCATCTTGAGAAGAGCAAGCAGCAAAGAATATAAATCCAACAACCGCTAAAAGTAGATTTTTTTTATTCACAGATTAACATAATTGGTTGATACTTTTATAATTTTATAATACAAAGGTAATGTTTTTATTTTTAATTCTTTATTTATTTTTTTGTGTTTTCTTATTCCGAACATAGGTAATGATATCCTTTAATAAACAAACAAATGATATTTAAAACAGGAAAATAGGTTATTTTTATACTAAAAATAGATTAAAAATGTAGTAAAAATAGCTTATTTTTAGTTTGCTGTGATGTGCTTTTTCATAAAAATCGGCTATGTTTTTTATAGCAACACATTATCTTTTTATGCTTAAATGTATATGCTGTTTTTCTGCTAAAAATCTCTACTGTTGATAAATAAACATTTTTTATAGTATATAATTTTCTTTAAAAGTATATGTTAATGAAAGTAGTGTTATACCTAAAAGTAATTAATAATATTTTAAAGCATTTGTAATTTTCTTACAAATGCGGCTAAGTTGTTAGCTTTAGTAAAAAGAAAGGGTGCTTTTCTTTCTTTTTTGTATTATTACTGTTAGTGTTAATCATTTGTTTTAGGTATTGTTTAACGTTTTATATGATTGTAAATTTGCGTCTTATTATAAGGAAAAATAAAAAAGTTTACAAAAGATGAAGAAAAATTTATTCTTGTTAGGTTGTATGACATCACTTGCAATGTTGTCATTTCAGTCATGTGGTAGTGAAGACGAGTTAGCTTCAACTACAAACACAAAAGTGGTTCTTATGCCATCTTCTGTTGATAATTGTGTAAAGGAAGAGGTGGCTTTACTTAGAAAAATAGCTGCAAAAAACGACATCTCTTCCGACTTTGCTTCTGATAATCCTTCTGAATGGAAGTATGATCATTTACAGATAGTTTGGGATACTATACCCAAATCAGTAGAGAAAACTTACATCGTAAAGGAGCTAAGAGGCCCTGAGGGGAAGGAAAAAGGTATAAAAGATTTTACTTTAACAGATGATAAGGAGACTTTTAAACATTTAGAGCGTATTGATATTAAGAGTGCTCAATTAGGAAAGTTTGGTGTAGCTAATGTTCCTTTGTTGCGTACTATTATTATAAATGGAAAGAGCTTAGACGCTTCGAATAACGATCTTACTATGGTAGAGGTACACGATTTGCCAAAGCTTGATTCTATTCATGTAGAGAATTTTCCAAAGTTAATTAAAAGCAATACAGATGATGTGTTTTACATAAGTTTGTATTATCAATATCCAGAATTATCGTATGTAGGCATTGTTAATACGGGCATAAAGGAGCTTAAGGTAGAGCCTAATAAGCCTTTAAAGGAATTGGTGCTATCTGGTAATAAGGATATTGCATCATTAACTTTGGAAGAAGTAACACTTAATGATATTACATTTACTAAGGAAACATACCCTAAACTGGAAGTGTTAAACCTAAAAAAACTAAGTGGCGGTAAGTCGAAAGATTTAGTTATAAGTGGTTTAGATAACCTAACTGATGTGAATCTTTTTCATGACAACTGGCTTTCAAAGGCAGAAGTAACCGACTGTAAAAAGTTAAAAGAATTAATATTAAGCGACTGTAATCTCTCTGAAAGCACTTGTAAATTGAGCGATTTACCTGAACTTACTACTTTTGACATTCAAGGTAATAATTTCTCTGCTCTTAATATAGGTGAGCTTAAAAAGGTTAAGAATTTGGATTTAACGAACAATAAATTTACTACCACTGATAATATTACTTTATCTGCAGCTGCAGAAAAGCTTCCATTGCAAGGTAATGAAAACTTACAGAAGGTAGATTTGACACCATATAAAAAACTATGGATAGTTAACGTAAATGGTTATAAACGTGGAAAAGATGTAGCTGACCATAACAATCCTCTTCCTTTTGCTAATATCAATTTAAATGGGCTTACAGATCTTGAGTCGGTTAGAGTGAATAATAACTCTTTGGCCTCTATCTTCGATGGTAACACTGTATACGAAAATTTACAAACTTTAGAGGCAGAATATAATGCTATTAACCCTATTGGTATGGTAAATATAGCTAAGTCTATTAAGAGCCTTAACGACCTTACATTAAAGCTTAGTTTCCAAACTTTTGCTGTAGATGTAAAAGATAATAAAACTGTAGATTATAGCATGGTTCATAATTTCTTTACTACTAAGAGTAAGAATTTGAAATTTGATGTTACACAGGGTGAAGATGAAGATGCAGATGGTTGTTATACTTATAATAATGGTATCTTTACCTTTAGCAAAGCTGGTACTTATAAGCTATCTTCTGAAAGCTTTAATGATATTTTAAACTATTCAGTTAATGAATATAAGTCTAAGCCTTTTACTATAAAAGAGTAAGAACAAAATGACATTATAAGATGAAAAGAATATTGTTAATATTACTTTCTTTTATTTGCGCCATGACAACGATAAGTGCTAAAGATGGGCTTCTTATCGTTGCGCATGGAGCGCGAATACCTCAATGGAATCAGCCTGCATTAGCATTGGAAGGGGTTACTCGGAATTTGTTAAAGCAGCGAGGAATAACAAGTTTTGCATGCGTAAGAGCAGCATTAATGGAATATAGCCAGCCAAGTGTAGCAAATGTTATTAAAGAAATGGAGGCAGAGGGTGTAGATCGTATCTTTGCTATGCCTGTATTTATAAGTCCTTCATCGCATACAGAGGAGGATTTACCTAATATTTTGGGGCATAAGTATAACCCGGCAACCCTTCACGACCTTATAGAAGAGGGTACTACCCTTGTGAGTTCAAAAGTTCCGGTAGTATTAGGTCCTACACTTATCTATAGCGATGTTATAAGTAATGCTATTATAAGGCAAGTAAAGGCTTTAAGTAAAAATCCTAAAGATGAAGCTCTTATCCTTTTAGCACATGGAGATGAAGGGTATATGGATTTTTGGAATGTATTGATACAACAGACAGATGACGATGTAAAGAAAGCTTTAGGCTTTAGTTATACTTATCATGGTTTTGTGGAGATGGGACAAGAGTTTGCTAAAAAGATAATACCTACTATATTAGATGCTTCTAAGAAGAAGAAGCGTATCATTTTGCAAGGAATCTATTTAGTATCGGGTATTAAAACGATGGCTCAACGATTTGGTTTGCCACAAGCTATATCTAAGGCTATTAAGGATAAAGATGTAGAAATAGTATATAGTGAAAAAGGACTTTTGCCTGACGCTAATAATGAGGTAGCCGACTGGATTGTTAAGTGTGCTACTTCTTGGCAGAAGTTAGAAAGAAAGTGAAAAAATGTATATGGCTCATTCTTTTTATAATAAATATTTCTTTGCTATATTATGTACTTGTATGTTTATTGGCAATGGTAGTGTTTGTGCAAGCACTGCTGTTGTTAGTAATCAGTTATTACAACAGCCTAAGAAGATTAAGATGCAAGGACGAGTTGTTGATACTTCAGGTACACCTTTAGCAGGTGCGTTAGTAGAGGTGGTAGGTAAACGCACCGGGACTTATACAGATAAAAATGGAGTGTTTACTTTAGATTTGATTCCCGGTGAAACTTTATCAGCCTCTTACCTTGGAATGAAACGTAAGAAGGTAGTTTTTCGTGCACAATCTGTGCTTATTATAACTTTGCATGAAGACAATAATGCTCTAAATGAAGTGGTAGTAAAGGCGAAAACAAATATTAACGCGCTTGATATTAGAGCAAAGTCTGGTGTTGTAGATGTTGTAGATGTAAAGCTACTTAACGAAAAACCTTCTATCGATTTAGGTTTAGCTCTTCAAGGTGCAGTGCCAGGCTTGATGGTTATGAATATGGGAGAACTGGGTAAAAATCCTACTTTGCGTATTCGAGGAAATGCATCATTACGTCGAGGAAATGCAACGAATGAGCCTTTATATGTACTTGATGGAAAGATAATAAGTGCTGAAACTTTCTATAATCTTAATCCTATAGATATAAAAGATATAAAGGTATTGAAAGACGCAGTAGCTTGTGCTTTATATGGAATAAAAGCAGCTAACGGAGTAATAGAAATAGCATCTAAGCGTGGCAGTAATGATGGCATTTCGCTTACTTATAGCTTTAATATGGGTATAACAAGTAGAGGAAGGCGTGGTATGCGCTTAATGGACACTAAGGAGAAATTAGAATTAGAACGGTTAATGCGAAATCCTATTGCTCCCGGTTATAGATATAGTGCCGATTATTATAATAAATATGAGAAACATAATCCGCTTAAAGAGAAGCTTATTAAAGAAGGAGAACATTTTTTAGACTCGCTTCGTATGATTAATACCGACTGGTTTGATGAGCTTATTCATAATAATACCTATACTAAGCATAATCTTAGTTTGCGTGGTGGTAATTATGATAATTCATATTATATTTCATTCGACTATGCCCATCAAGGTGGACGTATAGAAGGTAATGATAAAAGTCATTATGGTGTGCGTCTTAATTTAGATAAGACAATAGGAAAGATAGGATATACCATGTTTAGTATTAATTGCGATTATTCTAAAACAAATACACCTGTTGGTTCCGACTATGATCCTACTCAATTGGTATATGATCTTAATCCTTATGAACAGAAAAGCAAAGGGAAATTATATTCTTTTCCTGATAGAACCTTTCACGACTTGCTTCATCAATATGAAAGAGATAATACTTGTAAGACAGGAGGTGCAAGTTTTAACCTAACATTAGAGCCTTTAAAAGGTTTGAACATTGATTGGGTGGGAGGATTAGATTATTTAATTAGTGAAACAGAAGACTTTACGCCGGGTACAGCATACTCAGAAGCTAAAAAAGGAGTATCTAAAACACAGCGTGGTATTTATAGAAAGACTAAAAATACAACTACCAATATCTCTTCTAATCTTCGTGTTACATATGCACATACATTTGCCAATGTACACGATTTCACTATAGGTGCAAATATGGATTATTATAAAACAATATATGATGATATTGGAATAACAGGATATGGAGTAGGTAATATAAAATCGGCTGCTGCTATTAATCATTATATAAAAGGATCGCGTCGTGAGCGAGTATCAGGATTTAAAGATATTAGTGCGCAGTTAGGAATGGGAGTAGTTATGGGTTACACTTATAATGGTTTATATGATGCTTATGCTTCTTATAAGCGAGATGCTTCTTCTATACTTCCTTCGGATAAAAGGTGGAATGATGCTTGGGCAGTTGGAGCAGGGTGGACGCCTACGAATTATGCTTTTTTAAAAGATAATAAGGTTCTTACAAGTCTTAATTTAAAGACATCTTATGGTGTTATTGCTAATCTAAATGGTGTGTCTACCTCTACAACAGTAGCAACATTTGCTTATGCTAATGAAAGCTATGAGGAGCAACGACAACTCTTTTTAATGGGATTAGTAAATAAGGAGTTGAAAGCTGAAAAAACAAAGTCTTTTGATCTGTCTTTGTCTGCACAGTTTTTTAAGAGGTTTACATTTGGTGTTAATCTATATAATCGTCGTACAGAGCAAGCTTTACTTGATGTTCCTATACCTACTTCAAATGGTTTTAATATTTTAAAGCGTAATATAGGTGTCCTTGAGAATAATGGAATAGAAGCAAATAGTTCCATTACTATTATAGAAACAAATAATTGTCATTTTGACATATCTGGTAATATTGCATATAATAAAAATAAGGTAATAAGCCTTTATTATACTAATGCGATATATACAGATGATAAATCTGTGGTGCCAGACTATGAGGTTGGTAAGGCTTATGATGTTATATATGGTGCAAAGTCGTTAGGAATAAATCCATTAACAGGTTATCCTGTCTTTAGTACTCCTAAAGGTGAGAAGCAATCAAGTGAAGTTTTGAATAGGGAAGATGTAGTAGCACTTGGTCATAGCACTCCCCCTTACTCTGGTAGTTTAGGGCTTAATATAAGCTATAAATCGTTAGAGCTTAATATGAGCTTTTATTATGTTTTGGGTGGAATAAACAGGTTTAATTATAGTTATGTTAGAGATAAGGATAAAATAACAAGGAACGCAGTAGCTGGTCAGGCAAGTAAGATGTGGTTTAATCCCGGTGATGAAGATAAGGTTTATCATACGCCTTATTATAGTTCTTCTACTGCAGAGGATAATTTAGTGCTTTATCCTAGCTCAAATACAGTTGGAAAGAGCGATTATTTTCGCTTATCAGTTTTGTCATTACGGTATCGTTTCCCTCATGTATGGCTGAAGAAATATGTACCTGTAGTGAAGTATGCTACGATGGCTTTGCAAGGTTCAAATCTATTTAACTGGACGTATTACAAAGAATCAGATCCTGAGAGTGGAACTTTAGTAGGCACATTACAGCCTATTTATTCGCTTAATATAAATCTTACATTTTAGTATTTATATGCTTTATGAATAAGTTGAAGAGACAAAGAGTTTTATATCGATTAATATTTATATATTGTGTGATAGCGTTTTGTGCATCTTGCTCTTTAAATATACCACCAGCCGATCAGTATAGTGACCCTGATGCAATTACTGATATAGAGTCTGCACGGTCGCTTTTAGCTTCTGCGTATGCACAATATCCGCATTTTGAGTATGAACTATCTATATTGGGGAATGATTTCTGTCCGAATAATTTGACAACTAAAGATGTAAGTCAGACAAATCTCTATCTGTGGCAAAATAAAGAGATGAATAATCTTTCTGAAAATGTTTGGTCAAATTATTATGCAACAATATCTTCTTGTAATGCATTAATAGAGAGGCTCGATTATGTTAAGACGAATGAAAAAGAAAATAAGCAAGAGTTGCAAGAGATAGCAAGTGAAGTGAAAGCTTTAAAAGCTATGTGTTATTTTAACTTGTTACGTTTATATGCACCTGCATATGATATAGATAAGAATGCTCCTGGCATAATATTAAAAGATATTCTAAAGCTTCAATTCCTTAAGAGGTCTACAACAGAAGAATGTGCAAAGGCTATACGTACATTATTACAAGAGGCAGTTAAGTCAGATAATCATCCTATACAAAATGGTTGGTTATCTCAAGATGCAATATTTTACTTGTTAGCTGAATTAGAATTATATACATGTAATTATGAAGCAGCAATAAAATATGGAGAGAAGATAATAGCTAATGCAAAGCCAGAATATTTTACGGCTAATGGTATTGAACAACTTTGGGATGAAGGAACATCAAAAGTACGAGTATTTGCTTTTAATCATGATGGTAAATATATGGAAAGTTTACAATATTCAATAAGCGAAGGAGATATGTTTAGTGTTAATCCACAAATAGAATATTCTAAAACTGATCTTCGCGCAGCAACATATATTAAGAAAATGAAGCAAGATGATAAGCAAACTATGCACTTGGGGAAATATAATCTTAATACTAAAGAAGGCAAGGATAGCAGGTATATTGATATGATTAGATATGCAGGAGCATATTTTATTGTAGCAGAAGCTTATGCAAGATTGAATAATTTGCCAAAAGCTACTGAGGTGATCAATTCTTATCTTAAAGCTGTAAAAGCTGAGCCTATTGGTGATGGATATCTTAAAGATGATTTTATAGATAAGATTTTAATAGAAAAGCAAAAAGAGTTTGTAGGAGAAGGCATTAGCTTTTTCGATTTGAAGCGGACTCATATATCAGCTTTACCACGACTAAACAAATGGGGAGATGGCGTATCTAGTAGGATAAAGACGAATGACTATCGTTGGAATTTTCCTATACCTAAGTCAGAGTATAGATATAATGATAATATTGTACAAAATGAAGGTTGGGGAAAGATTAAGAGAAGATAATATAAATAAGTATTAAAAGTAGGTTACTATGAAATCAATAAATAAAATATTATTATTACTACCAATGTTAATTGGCTGTATGATAACCTCTTGCAGCAAAGAAGACAGTACCGAATATAAAGGGAAAAATTATATCATGTTATCTGCGATAGGTGATAATCAGATTAATGAAAATGCTAAAAAGCCTTTAAAGGTGAAGCTTTTAGCTAGTTGCAAAGCTAAGAAAGATGTTGTTATAAAGTTTGCTTTGAAGAAAAATGAGAAGGGAGCTGTAAGGTTAAAAGATGAATATCTTACTATGAAGAAGGGAGAAAAGACCGTTATAATAGATATTGAGTCTACCCATAAAGATGTTTATAAAGAGCCTCAGAGTGTAGCTCTTACTGTAGAAAGCTCTTCAGATAAGCGTATGCAGTTATCTTCTGATCTTATGATAACAGTCATTCCTAATGTTGTAGATACAATGTTAACAGACGCGCAGAAGAAATTAATAGAAGGATATAAGCGGGATTATAATATAAATTTGTATCGTGTTCTTGGAGAATTAAAATGTAGTGTAGACTTAATATTCCCTCCAGGAGATTATAAAGAAACTTTTCCTGGACCAGAAACAAGCTCATTTGAAACAACGACAATTATTACATTAAGCAAGTATTCTACTCCTAAAACTCCTATGTTAAGAATGGTACAAAACCCTTTAGGATTAAGAGGATGGTGTTATGAAAGGTTACGATTGGTAACAGATAAAGGTTATCAATGGTCAAATCCTACTACTTATGGTTACTATACAACAAAAGCTATAGGTTATGATGCCAGTAAAGAAGTCTTTAAGATGGAACTTGATAGTATAAGAATAAATCCTAAGACGATGGAAATAAGTTTTATGGATTATGTTATAAATGAATATGATGAGAGGGTATTCAATATTCCTTTTAAGTTCTATTATTCAGCATGGGAGCGTCAAAAAAAGATGGCAAAGGAAGGTAAAACTGTAAGAGTTCCTAATGGAGACTATCCTTGGTCAGATGAAACTATGTCTGATTTGATAAAAATGGGAGTTACTTTTAATCCAGATATATACTTTCATTATAGTCCTTTGAATAGAGATAGTTATCAAAACACTCCTTCCGATTGGTTTAAAGCTTCTGCTAAACTTGATTTAGATGGCAATAAGATGATATTTCATTTCCCATATGATCATGATTATTGTTCTGGTCATACCAATGTAACGGTAATATATACACTTAAAAAGGAATGAGATTTATTAAGACAATAAGATTTTTCTGTGTAGTTATTATATTTTTTGCCAGTTTGTTATTATCTATGGCAGGTGTTCATACTGCCATTAAAATTCCGAAGGGAACTATAAAAGGGAGGCTTGCTAACGGACTTTCTTATATTATAAAGCGTAACATACATCCACAAAATGTTACTGAACTTAGATTGGTGATGCAAATAGGAGCTTTACAGCAAACAGAGAATCAAGGAGGTATTGCCCATTTTATTGAGCATATGGCTTTTGCTGGATCTAAGAGTTATCGTGGTTTTAATATGGTACATATGCTTGAAAAGAAAGGAATGAAGTTCGGACGGGATATTAATGCCTATACCGGATTTGATAAAACTATATATAGCCTTTCTGTTCCAATTAGGTTTGATTCTACTAAAGATATACATCAGTTGTTAGGAATGATGCGAGAGTGGCTTGATGGGCTTACTTTTGATCCTGCTTATGTAGAGAAAGAACGCGGTATAATTTTAGAAGAGTTAAAGCAATATGATACTAATGACGATTTTTATAAGCTAAAGATAGGTGATAATCGTTATAGTCGAAGAATGCCATTGGGTACAATAGACGACATAAAGGCGGTATCTAAGACTATGTTACGTAAGTTTTACTCAAAATGGTATCAACCACGTTTTGCTACTGTTGTGGTAGTGGGGGATATTAATGCAAGAAAGGTGGAGCGTATATTAAAAGAAACTTTTGTAAGTGCTATTAATACTAATAATATAAAGCTGCCTACTTATTCTGTTTCTTATAAGAAAGGGTGGAATATGCGTTTCTCATTATCTGATTTAGGGAAATGTAATAAGCTGGAATTGATTATACCACATGAGGGAATTGTAGAGAGAACTATTAAAAACAGTGTAGATAAACATCTTAGCAAGATAGTTGTTGATCTGCTTAATAACAGACTGAAGGATAGAAACATAAGAGCAGATTGTTCTGATGCATGGTATCTTGGAGATAAGAATTTCTTTAGTGTAGTATTTAAAGAGGCTGATAATGCTGCGTTACTACATGATATAACGAGTTTTACTAATGAATGGAACACTATTATTCGTAATGGTTTTGATCATAGGGAATTTGCAGCTTCTTTAAAAGATAGGTTAGCTTCTATAAAGATAGAAGATGTGGATAAGACATCGGAACAGTGGTGTGACGACTTTGTTGATTATATTATTATGCATGATATATATCCGACAAGACTTAGAGATATAGAATCTGTAAAGAAGTACCTCGCATTTTGTACTATACGTTCTGCACAACGAATGTTAAAAGAGTGGTTGCAAGCTTCTAAAAAAACAGTATTAGCTTGCTATACAGCTCCACAGGATAGTGGGCTTACGCTTGAGAATATTAAAAAAGCTTGGCGTAAAGGCTTAAGTAATGATCTGTTGTGTTATACTTATAAGTCGTGTAAGGAGCCAGTAGAATCGTTGATGCAAACGCCACCATGTTTAGGTGTAGTTTCAACATTTGACAGTAAAGAAATAAAATCAGAAAAGAGTTATGCTAATATTGGGATATATGATATATTGCTTAATAACGGTATCCGCATATTATTGCGTCCTACTCGAGATGGTTCTAAAACCTTTTTTATAGAAGGACTTGGTAGAGGAGGGACAGCAGATTTACCCGATTCTGTATATTATAAATATGAGAGTACTGCAGCTTTTGTTGAAATGGGTGGTATAGAAAAGGTTAATAGGGATACTTTGTTTAATTATTTGGTGCAGAATGGTATATCTTTAGATACTAATATTTCTTCATATTGGCATGGATTTATAGGTGTAGCACCAGTGAATAAAGCACAGAATCTTTTTAATTTAATAAAAGAAAAGGTTACTGCTCCTGAGATTAATAAAAAGGAATTTGATGAAACTGTAAAAGAAGATTTGACTTCTTTTGGAATTACCACCCCTCTACAAGAACAATTAGAACATGACAAGAACAGAAAGATAATAAATATACGCGACTCTATAATGGGAGATGCGCCTTCTATGCTACGGAGAAAGAGAACCATAGAGGATATAAAGCAGCTGGATATATATAAGATGGTAGATTATTTTAAGTCATTATATAATAATACGCATAACCTTACTATTGTGCTAACAGGCGATTATGATTTGCAGCAGATGAAAGAAGCCGCGGTAGGCTCTTTTAGTAAATGGCAACAAAAGCAGCAGTATACGCCTCCGACGGTATGGCGTACTATGCCCAAGGCTCCTTATAGGTATAAGGTAAGTAGTGCTAACGAGCAACAACTTGACTTACATTTTATGTTGGCAGGTAATTTTTATCCTAATTTAAAAACAACTCTTGTATTAAAGCTGATGCGCGATATAATACAAAATCGTTTGTTAGAAGTGTTGCGACAACGTGAGAATATAACTTATTCGCCATTCACTGATTTGTTATATCATGGGCAAGATGGGCATAATTATTACTTTGATATTATGCTTACATTAGATAGGGGTAACGTGGAAAGGGCTCAAAAACTTCTTATAAAGATAATACGGTCTTTACAAACTAAACCAATAAGCAGAGCAGAACTTCAACAATTGCAATTGTCGTTTAAGGCAACAAAAGCAAGAGTGTTATCAGACGATGCCACAGCAGCATGGCGTATGGATATGGTAAATAAGATAAAAAATTGCGAGATGTTATCCGATTTTAATAGTTATGATACTATTTTAGATAGTATAACACCAAAAAACATACAAGACGGCTTTGTGAAATATCTTAACACAGATAAATTTATTATAATAGGATTATGATATTATAAAAAAGGAGTATGATTATGAAAGAAAAATTATTATTACTATTTCTCTTGCTATCATCGTTATCAATAAATGCTAAAAAAGACTTACGTGCTTTTGCTCTTTATAATAATAATGGCAAAGCTATTACTTTTGATGCTATGATAGAAGAGGCATCTAAATATAAGGTAGTTTTTATAGGTGAGATGCATAACTGTCCTGTTACGCACTGGTTAGAATTAAAAATAACTGAAGCCTTATATGCAAAGCATAAGGATAGCTTGTTGCTGGGAGCAGAAATGTTTGAAGCTGATAACCAACTTATCTTTAATGAATACCTGAAGGGGGTTATAAGTTATGATCAGTTTAATAACGAGATGCGTTTATGGCCTAATTATGAAACAGATTATGAGCCTTTAGTGATGTTTGCCAAAGAATATAAACGACCTTTTATTGCTACTAATGTGCCACGTAGATATGCTAATGTGGTTAAGAATCGTGGGCTTGATTATTTAGATAGCTTAACTGAAGAAGCTAAGAGGTTGTTACCACCACTACCTATAACCTTTACTATGGAAGGTAAGAATAATGAGGCTTTTTCAGTAATGTCTGCTTTGCATGGTGGTAATGATAATCCTAAGCAAATGCAAATGGCACAAGCATTGAAAGATGCTACTATGGCATGGAATATAGCGAAAAATATAGGCAACAATTATATGGTGCATTATAATGGAAGCTATCACACCTCTAATCATGATGGCATTATTACTTATCTTAAAGAATATAAGCCATCACTGAAATCTTTTGTTATAATGGCTGTGAAGCAAGAAGATATTTCTAAAATAGACGATGCTTATAAAAATTTGGCTGATTGCTATATAGTAATACCTCAAGACATGAGCAGATCGTATTAAATATGTTTGTAAAGGTGTTATTGGGCAGGATAACGATAAAAGCCACTTACTATCTTTAAGAAAGTAAGTGGCTTTTATGTAGTAATTATAATGTGTTATTTAGATCTCCATAAACCATGTAGGTTGCAGTATTCACGAGCATAAACATTTTTAGCTTCTGTTTTAAACTCTGCAACAGGCTTATCTGATGGAGTAAGATATTTGCGAAGCACTTCATTGTCTTCTGTGATTAATTCGATCCACTGGATATAATGTGCCTCTGTCATAGGGTGGTCTACAGAGCCAACGGTTACTCTATAGCCGCCATCTATTTTTTCTACAACAGGAACGTGCTTTTCTTTGGCAGCATCAGTAGTGTTTTCCACTACATGCTCTAAGCCACACAAATCCTTTTCTGAATCTAATAACACCTCTACAAAAGTATTACTACCTGCGCATTTATATATTTCTGTTTTCTTTACCATAATGTTTTTGTTTTTAGATTTATTTTTTGCAAAGGTATAAATAAACATCGTGAACGCCAAAGTTTTTTAGTTAATTCTTATAAAAAGAAATATTCCAATTGTTTCTGTTTGTTTTGTCTTATTTTGAGCTGTTATAATAAAGGGGGAGTAGTAGTGAGTTTTTTGATGTTTTTTATTTTTTTTATGAGTTGTTTTTGTGTATTTTTTAGAACAAAAGTGTTGTTATACTATTTTTTTGAAGTACTTTTGCAGCGAAAAATATATAAGTTTTATAGATAAAATAATAGGTATTATGAAAAAAATTAGAGCAGCTGTTGTTGGTTATGGCAACATTGGACGCTTTAGCGTAGAGGCTTTAGAAGAAGCAAAAGATTTTGAGATAGCAGGTATAGTACGTCGTCAGGGCGATAAGGACAAACCTTTAGAGCTTACTCCATACGAAGTAGTAGATGATATTGCTAAGCTTAAGGACGTAGATGTAGCTATTTTAGCAACACCTACACGTAGTTGTCCAGAATATTCAGAGAAGATTGTTGCACAAGGCATTCATACTGTCGATTCATACGATATTCACACAGGCATATTAGACTATCGTACAGCGCAAATGGAACATTGTAAAAAGGCTGGTAAGGTAAGTATTATTGCCGCAGGCTGGGATCCAGGTTCTGACTCTGTAGTCCGTGTTCTTCTTGAGGGTTTAGCACCTAAGGGGTTATCTTATACTAATTTTGGTCCAGGTATGTCTATGGGTCATTCTGTATGTGTTCGTAGCAAGAAGGGAGTAAAAGAAGCTCTTTCTGTAACTATTCCTTTGGGTGAGGGTATTCATCGCCGTATGGTTTATGTAGAGCTCGAAGAAGGTGCTACTATAGAAGAGGTAACAAAGCTAATTAAGGCAGATCCTTATTTTGCCAGCGATGAAACACATGTTTTTGCAGTATCTAATGTAGACGATGTAAAGGATATGGGTCATGGCGTGCATATGGTACGTAAGGGTGTAAGTGGTAAGACACAAAACCAGCGTTTTGAGTTTAACATGAGTATTAATAACCCTGCTCTTACAGCACAGATTCTTGTTAACTGTGCTCGTGCTGCTATGAGATTAGAGCCAGGCTGTTACACCATGCCAGAGATACCTGTAATTGATTATCTTCCACAGAGTCGTGAAGAGGTTATAGGTACATTAGTGTAAAAGAGAATAAGAGTTTGTTGAGCAAGACTTGCTATAATAATTTATTAAAAGCATATTTTATTATTTTATTACTTTTGAGTTTTGTTTTACAAACATATAGAGCTATTGCTATTTTATAAGACTTAATATAGCATAAAGTTATTAAGAGCGGGGTTGCCTTTAAATGAGGTAATCTCGCTTTTTTTATGTCTAAGCAGAGGTAATATTAAGGTATGGTTTTGCTTGTTATTT
>NZ_ADFQ01000101.1:0-1433 GCF_000177355.1 Prevotella amnii CRIS 21A-A | reverse complement strand
AATGAAAGAAGAAGATTTATCACGCATCAAGCGATACCCCATAGTGGAGTATCTTGAAAGGAAAGGTATCAAACCAGTGCGCAGGATACCAGCCTATGCCCTTTACCATTCACCGCTTCGTGAAGACACACATCCAAGTTTCAAGGTGGACACTGAGAAGAACCTTTGGATAGACTATGCCGAAGGCAGAGGTGGAAGTATTATCGACCTTTGTATGCGATTGGATGGCTGCACATTGTCGGAAGCCATCCGCATTTTGGGACGGAACGCACCCGATAGCACTACTTGTAGTTCTCAAAAGGCAGACATGGCAATGAAAAGAAGTAGCATACCTATGGCATCCGCAAGTGGAGTAAGGAGACTGATAGAAATATCAGACACCTTACCTCCACACTTATTAAAGTATCTTGAGGAAGACCGTTGCATCAACTTAGAAAAGGCTATGCCCTTTCTGCGTTGTATCAGCTATGAGGTAAGAGGGCTGCACTATCAAGCCATAGGTTTCGCCAACCAATCGGGCGGTTATGAACTTCGGGATAATGGCTCTTTCAAGGGAACGATTGCTCCGAAGGATATTACCCCCGTGTTCACGGATAAGATAACGGATAGAATGAAATCGGTCTGCGTGTTCGAAGGTTTTATGGACTTTCTATCCTTCCTTTCAATGAAAGAAGAAATCATCAGCCATTGCCTTGTGATGAACTCCGTGAGTAATGTGGCAAGGAGCATTCGCTATCTCAATGACAGGCAAGTATCCTCCATTCATACCTTCCTTGACAATGACGAAGCTGGACGGAGAGCTACGGAGGATTTCATAGAGGCTGGTTTCAAGGTAGATGATATGTCCGTGCATTATAGAAACTTCAAAGACCTCAACGAATATCACATCCACAGGGTGCGTGAACAGCAGAAAAGCCTATCATTGACGATGACACAAACACAAACCAATCCCATAAAGGTAAAACAAGTTAAACATAAAATGAGATAAAGACATGGAAAAGAATATGAACACTACAGAAGCGGACAAGAGCCTCGAATGGTATCTGAACGGAGGAGATGACGAAGACGGCAGTGTGCCGACAACGCAAAATGAAGTTGCATTAAAGGGGAGTACCGCTCCCATAAAAGAGCCGATAGAGGATGCACGGCAGCAGGAAAAACGTACGGCAAAAATCCAATCGGAGTGTTCCACGGAGCAATCAGAGCAATCCAGGATGGCACGGCATATCGGGCAATCGCAGAATGCCAAGCGACCGCAGAATGACGAGCGTCCTCAGCACTCCGAGAGCGTTCCTGTTCAGAAACGCATCAGTGCCAAAATGAGAAAGGAAACGCTCGAAGCATACAAGCAAGCCTATCTTGTCCCAACCAAATTGGTAAGTAGAAAGGCGGTCTATCTGGGCAAGGAAACACAGGAACGTGCGGACTTCATT
>NZ_ADFQ01000102.1:0-36167 GCF_000177355.1 Prevotella amnii CRIS 21A-A | reverse complement strand
CTATAAATATAGTATAGACAAACAAGACTGCTTATGAAAAACGTTGTAGCAGCAGACATAAAAGTGCTGATGAACCATATCTATGAGTATCAGAAAGGAGTTAGACAAATGGTACTTTATACTTTTAATAAAAAGTATGAGATGTTTGCTGTTACACGCTTAGAAAAGCATAATATACCATATATCATACAAAGCGTTGGCAATAATAATATAAACTTATTCTTTGGTAAACAAGAATGTTTAGATGCTATTCGGCTTATAGTAACGAAACCTCTTAACAAACTTACTCCAGAGGAAGACTTTATTTTAGGTGCTGTGTTAGGCTATGATATACGCGTACAATGCGAACGATTCTGTAAACGCAAATGTCACGCTTGCCAACATACCACATAAAATAATATATTTAGCCTTCATTTTTAATGATTTAGTAAAGAAAATCTTGTTCGCGAAATAATAAATTATTTCATAATGTTTTTGTATTGGAAATAGGCTGGCTGTGAAGTCAGCCTTTTTTTACTTTTAGCCTATAGATATAAAGAAATATTTTATCAAAATGGAAAATATATAAAGTTAAAGCCAAAGAAATCATGGGCATACTATCGAAAATATTGCTGTCCTGTAAAACTTTATGCTGAAATATAGTTTTTAAGGGAGGACTATATACATTGCAATATACTTCTAAACACAACCAAATGGAATTTTTTGTCATATAAGCCCAATTTTTTCTATAAATGAAGGTTTTGCAGAGGCTCACATCGATAATAATGATGACATTTCATTCGTCAGCAAATTCAACATTGTATAAAATTGTATTGTGTCAAACATGAAATATAGTCATAAACACGCCATAAATATTGAAATAAGACTAGCTAAAGGTTTGTTTGTAAGAGAGGGAATATCTTTGGTATTCCCTCTTAGCACATTTACTCCATAGATGTAGTACAATACTTACGACAGTTTTTCCATTTATACTTTCCACAACCAATCCATATTGTAAGCTCACTTTCTTCATGGAAATCTGTATGAGTTCCTCCCATTACTTTAAGCTGTTCAGTTTCTGTAAGAAATTCTGGTTTAAACATAACTTTTATTTTTAAATTAATAATATAAATAATTGAGGACTATAATAAGCCTCTTTTTCTTTTATCTTCATTAATAAACTTCTCTCCAATATTTCTAATTTTACCTTTTGCACCCCGGTGAAGATTAAAAATAACTCGCAACATAAGCAAGTTATCGTATGTGTGTAAATTTAAGCTTTGCATTTCCTTGTAAAAAGGAGTATCAATAATAGTCCGCTGCACATCATGTATAAGAAATCTGATGGGTGGATAGTAATTCAAGGATACGTTTAGGCGCTTTTTAAAGAAACTCTTCTGCAAGGAAACTTCCCATAAATCCTGCCCAATTTCGTTATATCCCTGCGACAATGGATTGCGAACTAACCCTTTAGAGTACCCAAGTGATGCCGTAAAATTTATCTTTTTGACAAACCAATTTAATTGACTATCTAAGATAACATTGGTATATTTTTGAGACCCAAAGTCAGAATGAAGATTGGACAGTTCTACATTGACACTATTTTCAAAAGACAGGCTGTTTGATATTTGCCAGTCGTACATAGCCATAAATGACCATTTGTGCAAGTTTTCATTCACCATAGTTCTACTTACCCCTGTTGATTCTTGTATATACACATCAGATATGAAATTTTTGTTATATTCATATCCTACACCAAACATAAAATTATCCCAGAGAGTTAATTGTAAAGAATATGTGGAAACCTTTATTGGTTTTAATGTGGACACACCTCTTGACCAGATTTTATCTCCGATCTGATATTTTATCTCCGATAATTGGTTTTGTATTGGATAAGTCATCCTCATATCGAAAATTCCTACTATCTGAATATTTTCCTTCGGAATATACGAAACTTGAACAGTGGGTAGGAATTCAGTATAATGAATATTTTGGGATAGACTTTGATTAGCAAAGCATTCAAATTTTAAACCTGTGTGAATCGATAGAATCTCTTTTAGGTTTACATCAATATATGAAAAAATATCATGACGCCTAAAGATATTGCATGAGAGGACTCCATTTGATAGAGAAGACGAATACTTATTCCACATAAAGGTATATCCACCATTGAGAGTTATCCAGTTATTGAGTAGATAATCAACATTAGCATTTCCTTGCAAAAATTCTTTATTATTTATATATTCGTTCAATGCACTATATTTTTGATCTTTATAGACATCTTTTATAGCACGTCTACAATTGTAATTCAAATCTACAGAAAAGTTGAAATTTTCATTAAACCTACTATTATATCCTAATGTTTGTTTGAAATCGTTATACTTATTTGCATTGCCATAGTATTCACACTCTAACAACGATGAGTTTGTCAAAGGAGCGTTGTAAAATAAAACTTTGTCAAACAGTCCTTCATCAACATGCAAGAAACTTGAACGTGAATAAATTAGATTATTCTTGTTTAAAGAATAGTCAAATCCGATATTCACATTATTTGTCCTTTGGCTACTATATTCATTAGGAAATTGTGGTGATGCGTTTTGAGAGATTTTATCAACATCTCCAATGATACTTCTTTCGTAATAAATTGGATAATTCCAATGAATATCTGCATAGCCATATCCCATATTAAACTTTATTTTTTTTCCAACGAATATATAGTTTGCGTGAGGTTGTATGTTTGCTACATCATTACTCCCATTATTACCAGGCGAAAACATCATGAGATTTTGTAGATTCACATTATATCCCATAATATTCTTAGTGATAATATTTATACCATACCTCATCCCAGCTATACTATATTTTTGTGGAAGAACATTCAATATCTCGATTTTTGCTATCTGATCGGATGTTAGCGACCGTATATATTCTTTGGGACGTTCCATTCCATCCACTAATACGATTACTCTATTATCCATCTTTACAGTGATTTGTTGACTAAAATTGTCTATGTTTACACCAGGTAAATTCTTTAGTACATCTAATACGTCATACGAACGTTCCCGTATTCGTGATGAAACCGTATAGACATCCTTTTGTATGGAATGTTTAACTAACTTTTGAAGTATTAAAACTTCATCAAGGGATATTGTGTCAACAATACTATCACTATTTCCTGTATTATTATTAGCTATTTGTCCAAAAATATTAGTAATAGTATAAAATAGCATTATGACGACTATAACTATGGTTCTACGCATTTATTTTGATGTTGAAATTACATATTGTTTTATTTCATTCTTAAAATACTCCTCAGGATTCTTAAATTGGCATTTTATATTTGTTATACTTCCTTCACGGGAGGCAGGGCAAGGTCCCATGCAAATAGGAAGGTACTTGCATAATATGCAATCAGATTTTATCGTAAAAATATTATTTACACGTTCTTTTGGATCCTCTTTCCATATTATTTCTCCTTTATCATTAAGATTTCCTCTTGCTTTCTGCAAAGGTTTATTATTACAATTATCTATCGATCCATCAGGAAATACAGATAAATAGTGCTTTTTTTCTACATAACAAGATAACATTGAAAAATTACCAAAATCATCAATTCCCCCATAGCCCATTTCTTTTAACCTAAGCATTATAGGAGTGACTTTACTTATTAATGTATCGTCATCTCTTTCCTGCCAAACCTGACGGAAGAGAATTGCCACTTTATTCCTTACAGAATGGAGTACTTTATCTATATGATCTGGTAACTCCTCTGTAAAATTTTTGTGAGTATAATTAATACGCAAGGTAACCTCAGCTTTTGGGTGTTTTTCCACTAACATCTTTATATTTTCTAATATCAAATCAAAAGAGTTATCAATCTTGTCGTTGTATTTTGTCTTGTTGTGGTTTCGCTTATCTCCATCCAAAGTTATTTGATAGTCTTTAAAGCCCAAATCTACCATTCTGTCAATTATGTATTCTGAAAGAAGAGAACCATTTGTGGTAATACCACAAGAAAAGGAAATCCCATGCTGTTTGCAAAAAGACTTAGCAAACATAGATATTGAATCTATTGATTCAAAATTTAACAAAGGCTCCCCACCAAACCAAGAAAGTTCAAAATTCTTAATTTTGTTTTCAGATAGATATTTTTCAATATGTTTTTTAATTCTTTTTTCTACTATACTGTTAAGAGTAACATCTTGATGGCGTTGGATACAATACCAACATCGGAAGTTGCATGCATAAGTAGTCATTATTAACAAGGAATAAGAAGGAGCGTTTACTTGGGCATAGAAAAAATCTTGAATTAATCTAAGCTCATCCATTTTATCTTCTATAATAAGACCACAATCCTTGCACTTGTTTAATAAGGGCTGTAACTCTGTTATATTACAATATTTGTTTGGTTCTTTTATAAGGCTGAGATAATTATTTAAATATTTTGTAGATATTAAGATGTATTTCTTAGTTAAAGAATTAAAAAGAACAGACTGCTCGCTATTCGTTTTAAAGACTATATTATAATTACTTTCTTTCATACTTCTTACATCTTTTTTTATAACCTAACATTTTTATGTGTTGTAGATAATATATCGTTTGCAAATATACAAACATTATTGTTTAATACAAAGTTTTCTTTTTTTTATTTTTATTTTATTAGTGTTGTCAGTATATTTGCAGTAGTATTAACTATATGAAACCTCTGCAAAACCATTGTTTATAGGAAAAATTTGGGTTATATGACAAAAAATAATGATATAAACAAATTTCTAAACTAAGAGTTTTGCAGAGGTCTCATAATAATTATATTTTATACCTTAAAAAGTCCATTTTGTAGCAATAGTAGGAATAGCATAAAACTTATTATTTTGAATAAAGTTATTACTTATTTCCCATTCAGTACCTACAGACAAATTAATATTACTCCAACCTTTTATTCTATTTAAATTAAACCAAAACTGTGGCTGACTAACTAATACTAATTTACCATTTACTTTAGGATCATACCAAAGATCACAAAAGCCATCAAAAGTACATAATCCATGTGCAAAGGTAGTACTCCAAACCTCAGTTAACTGAAATCCACTAAAAGGACGTTCTCTTGTATGGTGGTTAGTAAAATTATATTTATACATAAGCTGTGCACTAAAAACTTTTGAAAAATCTTTTGAATGCCAGTTCCAAGCACCACCTAACAAAACAGAATGTTGAAAACGAATACCAGAATAAGCCTTTTCTTCTTTTAAGGTAGCTACTCCACCATTATACTCTATATGAGCAGCCCACTGCTTATTCTTTGTAATATCAAACTCACGAGCTATCTCCCAATAAGATCCTGTTACGCCATCTTCCTTATAATAAATATCGGTAAATAAAAATGTAGACCCTAAATTATCGGGCTTAAACATTTCTACAGTAGTTGTTACGCTCTGTCTAGAAGATAAATCACCACATAAACTATGACCAAGATCATAGTGTAACTGAACATTTTGAGCTTGCGAACTTGCTGTCATTGCCATTAAAGCAATTACAAGAGAAAATAACTTTTTCATCTAAGTGTTATAATTACATTTGTTATTAAAATAAAAAAAATAATATTATAATAATCTTTATACTAATATAAAGAACTATGGCTATCTCTTATTTCATTCTTGAGAAACTATAAGGCGCATCTGATGTTAAGATACCACGCTTCTTATTAGGCTGTTGAGTCATATCAAAAATAAGCGTAGCTCCTTTCACCAAACATTTATGGTTAAGGTAATTCTTAGTATAAGGCACCCCATTTACAGATAATCTTTTAATATATCTATTACTACTATTAAGGTTATTAGCTTTAATAGATATTATTTTACCATTTTCTAACTTTATTCTTATCTTATCAAAATAAGGTATACCTAAAGCATACTCATTACTACCCGGACAAACAGGATAAAAACCAAGCGCAGAAAACACATACCATGCCGAAGTCTGACCATTATCTTCGTCTCCACAATAACCAGCAGGAGTAGGTAAATAAAGACGATCCATCACTTCTTTTACCCAATATTGCGTTTTCCAAGGCTGACCTACATAGTCGTATAAATATATCATATGCTGAATAGGCTGATTACCATGAGCATAATTACCCATATTCATAATTTGCATTTCACGAATCTCATGTATTGTAAAACCATAATAGCTATCATCAAAAATAGGAGGCAATATGAACACACTGTCTAACATTTGAGCCATATTCCTCTCTCCCCCCATTAATTTAGCTAAACCAGCAGGATCATGAAAAACACTCCATGTATAATGCCAGCTATTACCTTCTGTAAAAGCATCACCCCACTTAAAAGGGTTAAAAGGTTTCTGAAAGGTTCCATCTTCATTTCTTCCACGCATTAAGTTAGTTCCTCTGTCAAATACATTCTGATAATTCATTGAATGCTTCTTAAAAGCAGCCAACTCCTTTCCAGACTTACCAAGAGCTAACCCCAACTGGTAAATACACCAATCATCATAAGAATACTCCAAAGTACGAGCAACGCTTTCTTTAATTCCTACATCATAAGGTACATAACCAAATTTATTATAATACGCAAAGCCCTTCCTTCCCGATGATGTTATAGTAGGATGCTCAGCATTAGCTCCATGCACAACAGCCTTCCAAAGAGTTTCTATATCATAACCGCGCAGACCTTTTAGATAGGCGTCAGCCACTATAGAAGCAGAATTATTACCTACCATACAATCACGATGCCCCGGACTAGCCCACTCTGGCAAAAATCCACTCTCTTTATAAGCATTAACTAAGCCTTTCTGCATTTTAACACTCATAGATGGATAAACAAGATTAAGCAAAGGGAAAAGTGAACGAAAAGTATCCCAAAAACCCGTATCTGTAAACATATACCCTGTTAACACCTTCCCATTATAAGGACTATAATGAATGGGGTTGCCATTCTTATCTATCTCATATAAAGAACGAGGAAATAACGTTGATCGATACAAGCAAGTGTAAAATGTGCGCAAATGATCTGTATTCTTATCCTTTATAGATATACGCCCTAACACATCATTCCATTCTACCTTACCTTCTTTTTTCACTTCATCAAAACTCTTCGATTTTATTTCATTAAGATTTTGTATAGCTTGAGAATAGCTTATAAACGAGGATGCTACTTTTACATTTACTTTGTCTCTACTATCTAACTTAAAACCTACAATAGCCATAGCATGATCTGCTGCTAACTCAAGCTTTCCTTCCACTAACATACTATCATGTTGCACTGATATATATTCAAACGGACGATCAAACTGTAAAACAAAATAATTTTTAAAGTTAGTGGGCACTCCTCCACTATTCTTAGTAGAATACCCTAATATCATACGCCGCTCAGGTAATATTTTAACATACGAGCCTTTATCAAAAGCATCTACTACGAAATAAGCTTTATTACTCTTAGGATAACTTATACGAAAAGCTGCAGCACGCGATGTAGGTGCTATTTCTGTCGTTACATCATAATCGGCAAGATACACCTTATAATAATAAGGTGTAGCTACCTCCGCTTTATGAGAAAACCAACTTGCCCTATGCTCCTCGTCAAAATGTTTTATATCGACAACAGGCATTACAGCAAACTGACCATAGTCATTAATCCATGGGCTTGGTTGGTGAGTTTGCTTAAAACCTCTTATCTTATCAGCATCATAAGTATAAATCCAGCCATTCCCCATTCTACCTGTTTGCGGTGTCCAAAAATTCATTCCCCATGGACGTGCTATAGCCGGATAAGTATTACCTGTAGAAAGCGAAGTCTTAGAAGCACTCCCCATTAAAGTGTTCACATAATCTACAGGAGTTTGCCCATAAACATTTATAATAATCGTTAATATAAAAGTTGTTACAAAAACTATTTTTTTCATCTTTAGGCTGTATATAAGTATAACAAAAACAAGTATTTACACCTACTCATACTTTATTTTTTTACGCTGCAAAGGTACTATTTTTTTATAGTAAAAACACAATATTTTTTATTTAATTTAGCCATAATAAGACAATTATATGTATTTTTGCATAATATAAAGACTATTGATATTAAGAAAAATATATCAAGTTTTTTAAGATAAAAGAACAAACTAAATATGAAAAGAGGATTAGTTTTAGAAGGTGGTGCACTACGTGGATTATTTTCTGCAGGTGTTATAGACGTTCTTTTAGAGAATGCTATAAAACCTGATGGGGTTATAGGAGTATCAGCAGGAGCCGCTTTTGGTTGTAATGTTACTTCTATGCAGCCTGGTCGCGTTATTCGTTATAATAAGAAATTAGCACACAATTGGCGTTATGCTTCTTATCGCTCCCTACTATTTACTGGCGACTACTTCGGGGGAGATTATGCCTATCATTATGTTCCTTTCATTTTAGATAAATTTGACATAGAAACTTTTAATAAAAATACACAAGAATTTTGGGTTGTATGTACTAATGTAGGTACTGGAAAAGCTCATTACCAACGCATAGATACTATAAATGACACAGCCTTAGAGTATATACGTGCATCGGCTTCTATGCCGTTATTTGCTAAAGTTGTAAATATCAATGGAAAAAAATTTCTTGATGGAGGAATAGCCGACTCCATACCTTTAGCATTCTTTCAAACACAGGGATATGACCGTAATATTGTAGTTACAACACAGCCACAAGGTTATAGAAAGCTCCCTAATAAGCTCATGCCGATACTTAAAATATGGTTACGCCGATATCCTCGCACAATTCGTGCTATGCAAGAACGACACATAATGTATAACAAACAATTAGATTTCTTAGAAGAAGAAGAAAAAAAAGGAAACACATTTGTTATTCGCCCTAAGACTAAACTACCTATAAATCATCTTTGTCATAATCCAAAGATAATGCAACAAACATATGACATAGGGAGACAAATTGCAAAAGAAAACTTAGATAAGTTGAAAATATTTTATGATTTAAAATAACTTTATTAAAGAACTAAATTCTCATAATACCAGCTCTCTATATACTCTATTTGTTATTTTTATTTTACTTTAATATTTTCAACAAAGTAAAGAGAAATTATAAATAGTCTTTATAATAGGAATTTTAATACTTTTACTAATTTAAATAAAAGCCCAATGCATCAAACGAGAGGTTGAATTTCGCTTGGCGTTTTGCGTTTTAATATATCTAAAACAAAATCTACATTTGGTATTATACCATTGGTGCGCAAGATATTCTCGATTGTCTTACGAGCTAACTCTGGGTGATTATTCTCATCACTTAAATGACAAAGCCATACATGCTTAAGCTTTGAAGTTGCTCCCTCAACAAGAGCCTTACCACAATCTTCATTACTTAAATGACCAGTAGCTCCTAAAATACGTTTTTTTAAGTGAGCAGGATAAGACCCTGCTATAAGCTTTTCCGGTTCATGATTAGATTCTAAAACTAAATAATTAGCCTTGCTTATATATTTCAAAATCTCTTCTGTTACTTGCCCACAATCTGTTACTAACACAAAGCTTATACCTTCATGTTCAATACAATATCCTACACAATCTGTACTATCATGAGGAACACTAAATGGTGTTACAGAAAACTCACCTATTTCTATTCTTTCCTGTTTTTCTATCTCTACAACAAGTTTAGAATCTATCTTTCTATGTACAGCCAAATTTTTACGAATTCCTTGGTGAACTAACTCAGTAGCATAAACAGGTATATTTAAATCTTTACTAATAGAGCCTACGGCTTTTACATGATCTGCATGATCATGGGTAAGAATAATATGCTTTATCATTTTTATTGGAAGATTATAATTTTGGAAATACTTTTTCAAAAGACGCATTCCTACCCCACAATCTATCATTAAACAATCTGTCTCTGAATAAAGTAGATAACAATTACCACTACTACCACTCCCAAAAGATATAAAATTTAGCATTGATATTTCTTTCTTTACAGCAGATATAACATTATCCTTTCTCTATTTAAAACATTATAAAGATAAAATCTGCCAAACTTATAATATGCAAATTTAATAAAATATTTACACAATACCAAATATACTAAACTGGAAGGGGCATGCGTAAATTCAACTTTCATAATTATTTTTGTGCCTAAGATGTACTATATATAATATAAAATGAGTATATTTGCTATTAATTAAAAACCAAAACAATTCAATATGTTAACAATAGAAGACAAAAAGCTATTAGCCCAAAAAGGCATTAGCGAAGCTACCTTAGAAAAGCAACTAAATCGTTTTAAATCAGGATTCCCTTATATAAAATTAAAAGGGGCAGCTACCATTGGGCATGGTATCAACGTAATAAATGAAACACAACAAAAACATCTTATCTCGTTATGGGAAGAATATCTTAAAAAGGGTGCTAAAATTGTGAAATTCGTTCCTGCTTCTGGCGCAGCTAGTAGAATGTTTAAAGACTTATTTTCTTTCATTGATGCTACTTATGATACACCTACTTCTAACTTCGAAAAGAATTTTTTCAAACACATAAAAAACTTTGCATTTTATAATGAGTTAAATAAAACATGCCTGACTAACAACTCTTTGACTATAGAAAATTTATTACAACAAGGCAATTACAAAACTATAGTGAGAAATTTACTTCTACCTAAAGGCATGAATTATGGTCAGTTGCCTAAAGCACTATTATTATTTCATAATTATGAAGACTGTGCTCGTACTGCAATGGAAGAACATTTAATAGAAGCCGCACTCTATGCTTCTACAAATAATAAAGCAGAACTTCACTTTACTGTATCACATGAACATCTTCCACTATTTAAAAAAACAGTAGCAGAGAAAGCCGCTTCATTAGAAAAGAAGTTTGGAATATCCTTTCATATTAGTTTCTCTGAACAAAAATCAAGCACAGACACTATAGCGGTAAACACTGATAATACACCTTTTCGTAATGATGATGGCTCACTCTTGTTTCGTCCAGGTGGGCATGGAGCCTTAATAGAAAATCTTAATGATATTGATGCTGACATCTTATTTATAAAAACTATAGATAACATTTCCCCTGATAACATAAAAAAAGACACTGTTATTTGGAAAAAAACAATAGCTGGATTATTAGTAAAATTACAAAAACAAATATTTAAATATTTACATTCTATAGAAACTGGGGATTATTCTTCGACAGACATTAAAGAAATGCTTCTTTTCCTACAGAATAAATTATATTGTAAAAATATAAACATCTCTAATATTGACAATGACACTTTAGTAACATATATTAAAGATAAGCTAAATCGACCCATACGAGTTTGTGGAATGGTACGTAATAGCGGAGAGCCTGGAGGAGGTCCTTTTATTACCATTTCAGATACTAATGATATTAGTTTACAGATTTTAGAAAGCTCACAGATTAATAAAAACAATAAAAAAGATATGGAGCTCTTTAAAAATGGCACTCATTTCAATCCTGTTGATTTAGTATGTGGGATAAAAGATTTTCACAATAATAGATTCAACTTAAAAAAATACATCGATGAAACAACAGGATTTATAAGTAATAAGTCGAAAAATGGACGCCCTCTAAAAGCTTTAGAGCTACCCGGGCTTTGGAATGGGGCTATGAGCCACTGGAATACTATTTTTGTAGAAGTACCTGCTTCCACTTTTAATCCTGTTAAAACTGTTAACGATTTATTACGGAAAGAGCATCAAAATATATAACAAATTGTTATATAATCATCTATAAAATATACATCTCTTAAAAAACAACACAGCTACTGTCCATAAATTTATTTTATAGACAGTAGCTTAAACATTAATGATAAGAAATATACATTATTATTTTATAGATTTTTTCTTACATCTTTTACTCATATTTTCTCGTATTTTCCAACCACTCCATAGACACCAAATACAACCAAGCCCCACAATAAATATATATAAAATAGTGCCTAAACCTAAAAAAGTATAAATACGTCCAGTATGCACTTCTAAACAAATGCTACGCAAAGACATTGGCAAGACTGACATCCACTGTGGTTGCACAAGGTTGTTACAACCTTTTTTATAATCGACTACTACATCGCCACATGCAAAATCACTGCTATAACCTGATACTGCATGAGTTCCAAAAGGTTTTCCTTTTACAGGTTTTGCTGGCTGATGAGTAAAATAATCAATAAGAGTATGCTTCTTACGATTCCATTCATACATACCACTAAAAGAACCTATTAACCATGTACCATCTTTTTTTTGCTCCATAACATTAATACCCATAACACTAATAGGTGGCTGAAACGAAAGAGGTTTTGGAGCTACATTAAAACTTGTCATCGTATAAAAGCCTTCTGTGGTATGCAAAAGCCAATCACCTGATAATCTATCATATCGTAATATACGCAACTTACCTTTCCAAGGATTATTAGTATCCATTGATGAATATGGTATTATAGGAACCCGTCCTGAAGCTATCGCTATAACTGCAGGCGGATGAAGAAACCAACCTGTTATACTTACAAAAAGGGTAAATACTATAGATATACGTCCAATATAATTATGCCATCGCAGCCATTTCTTCCCTGAAATTCCACTACCATGACTATGTCGCCTTATTATAAACCAATAAACTATTCCTGAAATAGTTAAAAATATCAAGACTATACCTATAAAATCTACTATAATTTTACCTACAAATCCAAACAAGCCACCCGTATGTAAACGCCTAACGGTAACAAATAATGAAGCCTTACCATCATAATTAGTAGGTTTAGCAAGCATTATCTTACTATAAATATTATAAGGCTTTATTGATAAATAAATGCATGACCTTCCCACAATTATAAGGCTATCACCTTTTACTGTTATATCACTAAGACGCTCCTTTCCTCCTCCTGGAAGATTAATCTTTTGCCATACTGTATCTTTTGTTAACGTATAAAGGTCGTACTGACTAACCATAAAAAGCTGATGTGAAGGAGTTTCTACTATTCCACGAATACTCCTATAATCAGTATTTACTGGTAATCCTTTATTAAAATCATAATATTTTTTACCATAACTATCAGTAAGCCACAACCCACTATATCCGTAAACTATAATATTTTTGCCCCACTTTTTAGTACCGCGTAGTAGTCCATTGTTCCATTTTTTATATTGATATTCTATGGGAAGATATGCTCTACTTATACTATAATTTTTTATTAACGAAGAATGGTTAAGAAATATACCCGAAAGACAAAACATAATAAGGAAAAAGCCTAATATTAGACCTAACCATTTATGCCATTTTCGCCAAATTGATTTCTTCATACTATTTATTTAATAAGTATAAGGATAATAGTAAACATTTATTAAGTAACACAAAATACATCATAATATCGGAAACTTAATCTTAAGCATATTATAAACATAATACATATTCATAGAAAAGGCATAATAAGTTTCTATAATAAAAAAATACTTCATCGTCAGCTATAGTACCCCTTCTTTATTAATATAATAAAAAGAAACACTAAATCTTATATCTTAAAAGAAAGAATAATTCAATTGCAGCACTCTCACAAATAATCCTTTAAATGATTTTATAGCCACAACAAAAATAAAATTATAGGCTTGCTTTAACAAAGTATTTATTCTATCTATTTAATGATAGCCTTTACAATAAACCTAAATATTTTTATTATTATATCCTCGAAACTTAATCTTTAAATATTTTTAGATAAAAGCATAATGCCTTATTTCCACCTTATTTACTCAATCCTTTATATTCTTGATTTAATCCTTTTATTATATCATTAGTTATATTATAAGCAGGATCAACATAAAGAAGATTATCTCCACTCTTTGCAAAAACAATAGAATATTTTCTGTTTTTATTGAATACTCTTAAATAGTTATGTACACTATCAGATAAAGCTTTATTATATTTAGCAACTTCGCTTTGATACTCTGCTCCCAAACGTTGCTGTAAGGCTTCAGCATCTTGAGCTTGCTTCTGAATAGAAGCTTGTATCTGTTGTGCTTGCGCTTGAGTATACTTATTAGCCTGCAGATTTTGTTGGAAATTGGCAGCTGCTGCTTGCAATGCTTTTTGCTTATTAGCTAATGTTCTTTGTATATTAGCTTCTTTGGCCTTAATCATCTTTTTTACATCTTTCCAATAATTATACTGACTCATAATAGAATCTATTTCTACATAAGCAAATTTTTGTGTAGATGATGTTGCTGATGTTGTTTTTGTAGAAGTATTATCAGATGCAGTATCATTCAACTTTGGTTGGTTATTACAAGCTGTAAATGCTAATGCTGCAAATGAGCAAAAAGCAATATTTCTAAAACCTTTTTTCATTGTTATTTCTTATTTGATTTTCAATAATAATATTCTATAAATTTTAAAATGCTCTATTAGTATGACGTGCCTCTTTATCTTGATCTAACACACAGTGTATTCCTTTTTTTTGAAGGTATTCGTTGTCATGAATATGTTGCGATTTAAAAGAATCTCTCTTTTTAATCAACACCCGAATACTCAATAATACCATTGATATAGCAATAATTAACAGAGTATATAATAATGTTATTAACATTTTGGCTATCTTTGCAATATATTTAGCGACAAAGTTAATACAAATCAGTAACATTACAAAATAAAGACTAATAAAAATGACAAATCAAGAATTAAAACCAGCAAACGTATTCGAACAGTTTGCTAAGATTAATCAAATTCCTCGACCATCTAAACATGAGGAAAAAATAAGAACTTATCTTAAGAATTTTGCGAAAGAACATAATCTACCTTTTAAAGAAGATGAAACAGGTAATGTTCTAATATGTAAGCCAGCTACTGCTGGTATGGAAACAGCTCCTACTGTAATACTTCAAAGCCATATGGATATGGTTTGTGATAAGCTTGTTGATGCTGATTTTAATTTTGAAACAGACCCTATACAAACTTATATAGATGGAGATTGGCTAACAGCAAAGGGTACTACTCTCGGCGCAGACGATGGTATAGGTTGTGCAATGGAATTAGCTTTACTCGATTCTAACGATATTAAACATGGCCATATAGAATGCTTATTTACAGTAGATGAAGAAACAGGACTAACTGGTGCCTTTGGGTTACAAGCAGGTTTTATGTCTGGCGATTACTTAATTAATCTTGATTCTGAAGATGAAGGGGAAATGTTTGTAAGTTGTGCTGGTGGAATTAACACACAAGCAATTTTTAAATTTACTCGTGAAAAAGCTCCTTCTGAATATTTCTTTTTTGAATCTACTTTAAAGGGATTAACAGGTGGACATTCTGGAGATGATATTAATAAAAAGCGTGCTAATGCTATAAAAATATTCTCTCGTTTCTTATATCTTTTACAAGAGAAGATGGATCTCCGCTTAGCACAATGGAACTCTGGCAAGATGCATAATGCTATTCCACGAGATGGTAAGATAATTTTTGCTGTTCCTGCAGATAAAAAAGATGAAGTGAAAGCAGAATGGAATATTTTCACAGCAGCTGTAGAAGATGAATTTCACGTAACAGATACTACAATGAAATGGACTTTAACAAGTACCACTGAACAAAAAGTTATGCCAAAAGACATCTCTCGTGGTATAATCCTTTCTTTGCAAGCTGTTGATAATGGTCCTTTAACAACATGCCAAGATGAAGATCTAAAAGATTTAGTAGAAACGTCTAGTAATATAGCTTCTATCCAATCTGAAGAAGGACAAGTTGTCATTGTTTCCTCACAACGTTCTAGCGTTATGAGTAATCTTACAAATATGGCTAACAGCATAAAAGCTTGTTTTGAGCTGGCAGGTGCTGATATAATTCAGAACGATGGTTACCCTGCTTGGAAAATGAATCCTAATTCTAAACTTACAAAGGTTGCTGTTGAACAATATGAGAAGCTATTTGGGAAAAAACCTGTAGTAAAAGGTATTCATGCTGGTTTAGAATGTGGACTATTCTCTGAAAAATATCCTGATTTAGATATGGTTAGTTTCGGTCCTACATTACGATATGTTCATACACCAGAAGAGCGTTTACTTATTCCTACGGTTCAAATGGTTTGGGATCACTTGCTCGCTGTGTTACAAAATATTAAATAATTATTTTTCTATCTGTTATTCATAGCATTATAATTATATTTAATAAAAAATCTAACTAAATAAGCTCATTTAGCATTACACCTTATTATAGGCTATATACTAAATGAGCTTTTTCTTTTGATATTTTGGCACAATATTTGTATTTAGAATTACATAATATAAAAAATAACATAAAACATAAAAATATGCAGAAAGGAAATATCGGAGTTACCACAGAGAACATTTTCCCTGTTATTAAAAAGTTCTTATATTCAGATCATGAAATATTTCTTCGCGAAATAGTTTCAAATGCTGTTGATGCTACACAAAAATTAAAGACTTTAGCTGCAACTGGCGACTTTAAAGGAGAACAAGGCGATCTTACTGTACACGTAAAACTTGATGAAACAGCAGGCACTTTAACTATAAGCGACCATGGTATAGGCATGACAGCTGAAGAAATAGATAAGTATATTAATCAGATAGCTTTCTCTGGTGTAAATGATTTCTTAGAACAATATAAAGATAAAGCAGAAGCTATAATTGGACACTTTGGATTAGGTTTCTACTCTACATTTATGGTTTCTAAAAAGGTTGAAATAGTTACAAAAAGCTATAAAGAAGGTTCTAAAGCTGTAAAATGGAGTTGTGATGGCAGTCCTGAATTTAGTATAGAAGAAATAGAAAAAACTGACCGCGGTAGTGACGTTATTCTTTATATAGATGATGATTGTAAGGAATTCTTGCAAAAAGCTAAAATAGAAGAATTACTTAATAAATACTGCAAGTTCATGGCAATACCAATAGCTTTCGGTAAAAAGACAGAATGGAAAGATGGTAAAACAATTGAAACTAATGAGGATAATATCATAAACAAAGTAGAACCTCTTTGGACAAAAGCACCTTCTACCTTGAAAGATGAAGATTATCAAAAGTTCTATCGAACTCTACATCCTATGAATGACGATCCCTTGTTTTGGATCCATTTAAATGTAGATTACCCTTTCAACCTAACAGGCATTCTTTATTTCCCTAAGATAAAGAATAATATAGAATTGCAGCGTAATAAGATCCAGCTTTATTGTAATCAAGTATTTGTTACAGACCAAGTGGAAGGTATTGTACCAGAATTCCTCACATTACTACACGGCGTAATAGATTCTCCAGACATTCCTCTAAATGTTAGCCGTTCTTATCTACAAAGTGATGCTAATGTAAAGAAAATTTCTACTTATATTACGAAAAAAGTTGCCGATCGTTTAAATAGTATTTTTAAAGATAACCGTAAAGAGTACGAACAAAAGTGGGACGACCTTAAATTATTTATAAATTATGGTATGTTATCACAATCAGATTTCTATGAACGTGCAAAAGACTTTACCCTTATAAAAGATACAGAAGGTAAGTATTTTTCTCTTAACGAATACAAAACTCTTATTAAAGATAACCAAACTGATAAAGATGGGCAATTAGTATATCTTTACACTAATAATAAAGAAGAGCAATTTTCTTATATAGAAGCTGCTAAGCAAAAAGGCTATAGTGTTATCTTAGCAGATGGACAAATAGATGTTCCTACTCTATCTATGTTAGAGCAAAAAATGGAGAAGAGTCGTTTTGTGCGCGTAGACTCTGATATAATAGATAGAATTATTCCTAAAGGAGATGATAAAAAAGAAAACCTTTCAAAAGAAGATAATAACAAGTTGTCAAATGCATTCAGCTCACAGATACCTGTAAATGAAAAACGTAGTTTTTCTGTAGAAGTACAAGCTATGGGTAATAGCTGTATGCCTATTTTAATTACTCAAAATGAGTATATGAGGCGTATGAAAGAAATGAGCCAATTCCAACAAGGAATGGCTTTCTATGGACAAATGCCAGACTCTTACAATATTGTGTTAAATATCGATCATACTCTTATAAAACAGATTTTATCTGATATCTCTGCTAAAACAGATAATGAGCTAAAACCTATCAATAGTGAAATAAAGGGACAAAAAGCTCGCGAAGCTGCTTTACAACAAGCTCAAAAAGATAAAAAAGCAGAAGATATTCCAGAAAAAGAAAAAGAAGATTTGCAGAATACAAGAAAGAATATCACAGAATTAACCGAAAAGCAAAAACAGATTATAGCTAATGCAGCAAAAGATAATTCTGCCATTCACCAGCTTATAGATCTTGCTCTATTACAAAATGGTATGCTTCAGGGCAAAGATCTAGACAACTTTATAAAACGATCGGTAAGTATGATTAAATAAACATTACATTTACTTTTATATTTTAGCTCCCTATTCTCTTAATTATAAAGGAAATAGGGAGTTAATTTCTATACCTATCTTTATGTATAAAAGTTTGCTTTTATTTCTTTTCTATTCAGATATCATTGTAATTTCTATTCTACGATCAGACTTCAATATATCTTTTGCTATTAATTGTATATCCTGCAAGGTAATATTATTTACTATCTTCTTATAATCAGTAAAGAAATCTATATTATGACGCAAACGGTTATAAATTACATAATCCCAATAATCATTGGTCTGTATAGATTGGTTATATGCTTTAATTAAATATGCTTTTACTTTAGACAAACTTTCTTTTAAAGGTCCTTTTTTAGCTATATTTTCTATTTGTTTATATATTATGGGTATCAACATTTCGTATTTTTTTGGATCTGTACGAAAACTTATCTTAAGAAGTCCACGTGGCTTCGAATTATTATCTAATCTACTTTGCACTCTCACTCCATAAGTTCCACCTTTCTCTTCACGTACAGAATCAGTATAAGCTATCGTAAGGACACGCTTTAACACATCAAGAGCAACATCTGTTCTAACATTAAAAGGCTCATTAAAAGTGTAAAAAATATTTACTAAAGCAGAAGGAGTATTCATTTTCTTCATAAAGATATGCGTTTCATTCACATTGCGCACTTGAGGATAACTATCTTTAGCCACACTGTGTTCCCATTTGCTTGGTAACGTAGCAATGTATTTACAAAGCAATGGGCGCAACTTTTCCATGCTTACATTTCCCACCAAAACCATCTTAAAAGCAGAAGCATCACTAAAACGTTCTGTGTAAATTTTCCATATCCTACTATATGAAATACGGTCAAGATCTTTCCTTTTCATAGGTTGTACTCGTGGATTATTTCCATAAAGAATAGCCGAAACTGAATCATTATAAGCTACTTGTGGATTAGCCTCACGATTCTTTAAAAAAGATCGCATAGTCTCTATACTGCTTCTAAATTGCTTTAAATCTTTACGTGGGGATGTAAAATAAAGATAAGTTAGTTGCATCATAGTTTCAAAATCGTTTACCGACGATCTTCCATTAATAGCCTGCGTCTCAACGCCAACATTAGGAGATACTCTAACATTTTTTCCATTAAGTATTCTATCCAATTTTACCTTATCAAAGTTAGCTACTCCTGCATTAACAATAGCACTTGAAAGCATCGGAAAATTAATAGCATCTGAGTCGGGATATAAAGATGTACCACCTTCACCATAAAAACGCATACTTATATCATCATTTGCGAAAGAAGTTTTCTTTATATAAACTTCCACCCCATTACTTAATATAAGTTTCTTTACTCCAAATTTATCCCAATCTATTTCTTTTATTATCTTTCCTTTCTTTGGTAAAAAACTTATAAGCTTTTCATGCAATGGCTTTTCTTTATAAGGCTTATATCTCCTCGATTGAGCATCAAGTACATATTTTTCAAATGTTTCTTTATCTGCAATAGGAAAATCTTTTTTTAATGGGGCATAAATAGTAAGTACCTGATTTTTATTTGATATAAGTTCGGCTACTTCCTTATTAACCTCTGATAAAGTTATCTGTGCATTAAAAGTTTGTATAAGCTTATAATAATACTCTATGGACATGATAGGATCGTTATCTAAAAAATTTTGCAAAGCCTTTTTTACAAAAGTACGATTACGCTGTTCCTTCCGCTCTGCATACCTATGTTCTACAGATTTAAGCAAAGTAGTTTTTGCACGTTGCAGCTCGCTCATTGTAAATCCGTTTTGCCGTGCACGCTCCACTTCTCCTATAACAGCATCGAATGATCCTTTTACGTTTTCTTGTAAACACCCGAAAGACACTGAAAACGCATCTTTTGTTTTTGATATAAAAAAGCTCCCATCATTTACAGAAGCACTATGGAAAGGAGGCTTATATTGTTTTCTTATATCACTTAATCTGTTATTAAGCATTTTTATAATCAAAGAACTTAAATATTTTTTACGTTGCGTTAATATAAGATCCTTTTCACTGTCTGGAGTAGATTCTTGTTTCATATAAAGAGTAACAAGCATTATAGGCTGTTCGCTATCTTTATCAATGGCAACTATCATTTTTTTATTATCTGGTACTGGATAATATATCCTTTTTGCAGGATTTTCTGGCTTTTGAATATCAGAAAAGACATTATGTATCTTTTGCTCCATCTTATCCACATCAATATCTCCTACAATAATAATAGCCTGTAAATCTGGTCTATACCATTTTAGATAATAATCTCGTAAGTCTTTGTAAGGAAAATTATCTATAATATCCATTGAGCCTATAGGGAGGCAATCTTCATATTTTGTTCCTTTATATATAGTAGGCATAACACGTTCCATCATACGTTGAATAGCCATTCCTGCTCGGCGCGTACGCCATTCTTCATGAATAACACCACGCTCTTTATCTATTTCATTATCTTCAAGCAATAAAAAATGGCTCCAATCATGCAGAATTAACAAAGTAGAGTCTATTATTCCTTCACGCATAATAGGTACAGCTGAAATATTGTAAACTGTTTGATCTACGCTTGTATAAGCATTAAGATTCGCACCAAATTTTACACCAATGGTTTCACACCATGGCACAATGCCAAGTGATTTTCCATTTCCTTGAAAATGTTTAGTGCCATTAAATGCCATATGCTCTAAAAAATGTGCCAATCCTCGCTGTCGAGGCTCCTCAAGAATGGATCCTACACGCTGTGCTATGAAAAATTCGGCTAATCCTTTTTCCTTTGCATTATATTTTAAATAATAAGTAAGCCCATTGCTTAATTTCCCTATTCTATAAGACTTATCTGCCTCTACTTTTTGCGAAGACACGGATAATGGCAATAACGTAGAGAAAAATAAGGCTAAAAAAAACTTTATCATAATATGTTTTATTTATAAACTACCCTCCTCTAACTATATTTTTAGAGGAGGAGTTACATTTTCTATTTTACAGTTGGTGTAGCTTTAGGAATAAAATCTTCAGTTGAGTTATTAGTATCTACATACTTACCATTCTTCTTTTTACGTACTACAGCAGTACCTATTCCGCTCTTATCTTTTTTATTATCATTACAATAAGTATAGCCGCTATCCATAGAAACAGGTATAATATTCCAATCATGAGGATTATCCTTCATATCTACATTAACAGCATCAATAACCCAAAGAGAAGGAACGAAATAAGCCTGTTGCGTCATCAGCTTACCATTGATATCATTATGATATTGAGCTGCATACTTATAATTTTTTAAAAAGTCGTCCTTTGAGCCTTGTATTTTAGCTATTGCATACGCTTTAACACCGCTCATATTCAATACTAAAATAGATGCTGAATAGGTAAACAAGCGCTCAAGATCCTTTACATTATCATTCTGCTCATCTTTATAAGTATTGGTAGAAACATCATAAAACTCAAAGTTTGCATTACTTAAATCGAATGAATTTGGATTTACAGCTTTATGATTTTTAGCATTTAAAGCCAATAATAATGTTTCACCCGGTTTTACAGGAACATCTTTACCATTACCCGGTATCATATATATAGCTTGAGCTGCGAAACCTTCATTTCTATAATCTTTAATATATTCATGTTTGTTCCCATTTGTATAAATAGATTCCATTATAACTAAGCTATCAGCATACATTACTTTATCTGTATTGTTAGCTATTTTAATATATTGATCGGCAAAATAAGGTTTACCTGCTTTAGTTTGTGTGCCACGGAAAAATATTTCAGATATAACAAAACCTTCTTTCCCGGTGTACCCATTTAATAAAAGGTTGATCTCATTAGCACTATTTCCTGCTATTTCTACGTTTTCGTTTACACTGTTTACCTCCATAAACGCCTCTTTTCCATTTGCCTCATAGGTTAATTTTCCTGAAGCTTTAATAGAATAAGAACCTACTGGTATTTCCTTAAGCTCTGCTGTATAACCTTTTTCAGTCTTACTAAAATCTTTTATACTATAAACTTCTTTTGTCTGCTTGTTTGTAAGCAAAACAACTGTGTTTGTTAGTTCTTTCACCTGAATATTAATAGGTGTTTCAAGATTAATTTTTACAGATGTTTTAGATACCGTTTCAGGCTCGTTCTCTGTAGAACAAGATACTAAAAAGAAACATAAATTAAGCAGCAATGTGATACTAAATAAAACTTTCTTTGTCATTTTCATTTTTTTGAATTATTATTAATTTGTTATTTTAAAACCGCAAACCTAATGTTAGACTTGTTGTTACACCTTTCACATGTTCAGAATTAGATATTATACCGCCATAAATATCAGCAAAAACACCATAGCGAGAATTTTTTAACTTGTAATCGATACGCATATTGCCTTTTAACTCTGCCGTGTTACTCTTCAATTGAGCATAGTTATAGTTTATATACTTAGCAAAAGACTTTTCTATATCTGCATACGGCATATCTATTTTGTTATCACTTTTTCTAAAATAAGTGGTTGTAACTCCACAATCTAACAACCATTGCTTTGCAAAAGAATATATATAATTTATTGAAAGCTCGCTAAAGAAATGGGAAACACCTATTTCCCTATACGGATATATATATTTGGAGGTATTATCAATAAAACCCACTTTACCTCCAAAAGTCCACTCACTTTGCGTTCTCATAATATATTTAGCCCCAAGATAAGCTGTTCGTATATAATGCTTATACATTGTAAGATTAGCTATTATGGGATAGTCGCCCAATTTTGCATCGCCAGCTATATGCTCTATACCATATTTTCGCAAATCTTTATAATATCCATATATAGAAAACATATTTCTTGCTTTCTTAAAATTATATCCTATTATTATTACTGCTTTATTTTTATTAAGTGTTGTTAATGGTAATGAGTTATACTCATCAGATATTTCATTGTAACTTTGCTTTGAATAGCTTATTTTACTAAAAAATCCTTTTTCTAAAACTGGTGTTACTGAAAATAAGAAAGCAACACCTTTCCCCTTGTAACTAATATTTGTATTAGTCCCTGAAAAGCGTTTATAATATGTTCCTAATCCTGTCATGATATATTCTGGCACCCCTCCCAATTCATTATAAAAGTCTACGCCAGTAGTTTGTTTGTAGATATTTACTAAAGTTACTACTCCTATACTATAATTATTTAATAAATAAGAAGCTCCCAGCTTAATACTTAAATCTGAAACAATCCCCCTCATACGTGGATCTTGCCTTCTCCATTCTTGTTCTGCACGAAATTGTAATTCTGTTCCAATTCTCCAGTTCCCTGATCTTCTGGCATACCCTCCTAAGAAATTGTATCTTTCACGTTCTGTATCCCCTCCTACAGAATCGGCAAGTATATATGGTGCAAGCAAATTATAGTCGGCAGTAGAATTCCAGCTTACATTTAACCTATGCCCGGCAACATACGAAGCATTACCCCATACGGTTATATGCTTATTAAGATGAAGATATGATATTACTTTTGCCTCAATATCTTTATTTCCTTTTCCATTTTCAAGAATAAAAGGAGATGTACTACTTTTAAAATTGCCTGTAAGCGTAAGTTCGGAAAGATTGTATTTATATGTATCTCCATAACTTGCAGGATTTTCCCAATCCTTTTGCCAACTTATTTCTTTTAAAGTAGCCCGCTCTATACGCGCAGAATCTTGTGCAACACTATAGCTTGTTGCATACATTATATAAAAGATAATATGTAAAAAACGAAGATGTCTCATTTAGTCGGTAAATATAGTTTGCATTAAAAGATGAGTGTCATTACTCCCTGTTATACTAACAAAATTGGTTGTACTACGAAACGTTCGTACTCTAACTTTATTATTTTTATCAATATAACGTATTACCCCATCAAGTGTTATCTTGTATGCACCACGTAAAACCACTTCTGTAAGAGTGTTTTTTATAAACTTTACTGACCTAAATACCTGCTTACTATTCAAGTTGGTAATTGTAGCTGTAGCCTGAATTCTATCTATATCTTTAGCGTCATCACAATTTACAATAATTGTAACGTTAGCCATATATTCTTCTGTTCTGTTATCACACGATATTAATATGCAAGCAATAAAAGCAAAACATATAATAAAAAAATATCTTTTCATAACTTTAAGTTCACTTCTAATCCAAAATAAGGTCGCACACTGCGTCGAATAGTTATTTTATCCTGCTTATAGTCTGGTGTATAATCTAACATTCTATTACAAAACATAGCTATGTTTAAACGATCATTCAATAACTTCTTTGTTACCTTCAAATTTAAATTCATAGAAAAAGGTACTGTATATTTAATATATTCTTTTTCATTATGATTACGAATAAGATAATATAAAAAAACATTATCTTTATCTTCTGTTTTCCATTCGTGTAAGGTTCCATCAGAGTCTATATATCGTTCTGGCTCATTACTTAATGGTAAACGCTGTGAAGATGTAAACCAAAGACATTGAGCAGACAACGAAAAACCCAATCTGAGCTTAGGAATATTGGTATCGAACGTAAAATTGGTATTTGCCATTTCTGTTTTCAAACCATCATTATCTCTATATAAGCCCACATACTGTATTTGTTTTCCGTTTATAACTTCAGATGGACGATAAGCTACTAACTGCGAATTGGTATAAATAGTTTTAAACCACGCTCCATTTATAGTTAATCGAGTATATAGAGAAGGAATGCGCCGAGTAGAAAAAGTATATTCCAAACCCTTCTTTAACGTTCTGCTACCATTTGAATATTCTGTCGATCCTAACAGTTCTTGTTCCATTGTGTAAGGAAGATTATTTACATCTGGAGGTGCTGTTATATTTTTACCATCTATCATAGATGTGTTAAACTGCTTAAACCTATAAGGTCTATATATAATATTAGGACGAAAACCATCTTTCATGTCTTCATGAAAAAATATCACAGACAGCTTATTACCTGCAAAACTTATATCTGTACCCATTTCCCATTTAAGATTACAAGCAGGATGTATATTTTTATTCGTCACATCAAGTACAAATGTACGCACATTAATTGTCCTTAAATACTCCTTAGGGTGATAATAACTTAACTGAATAATATCTAAATAGTTTTTATCTGGATATATGTAATCCATAGTAGGAAACTTTGTGTGCTGCCCTACCCCTCCATGTAAGCGTATATTAACAGTACGTTTTCCTATGTTTATTTGTGGGAATAACCACCCTATATTTATACGAGGGTCGGCATACCATTGCCCATGCATAGCATATACCCTTGACAAATTAAGCATCTGACTAATCCTAACACCTCCTTCTAAAAAGAATATATTACGAGCAATTGGAATATGTAATTTCTCTTCACCATAAAAAGCTATCATGCTCATTGCAGGTATTAACGATAGCTTATGTGGTCTTACAGATGTTCCAGTATAAAGTGGAGCTAAAGGATTAAACTCCTGACCTCTACCATAATTTTTATCTAAGGAAAAATCAGAACCTAATAAAAGATTATTGCTTATTCTATAACATGGAATTTGTAAATGAACATTCACTTTACCAAACACATTAAGCGGTTTCCCGTCTACGTCATGTTGCCCATAATAGGTATAAGGTAAAATAGCTACAGTATGTTCTCCTTCTTTTGTAGTAGAAAGAGCAGGCATCATACGTAATAGTTGCACTAAGCGCAAACGTGAAGTAAAATTGTGTTGATAACTTGTTGAAACAACAGCGTTCACACTTTTTAGCCAGAACTTCTTTTGTAAAATAAGGTTCAAAGAAGAATTAAAAGCAAAACGATTATAACTTGATTTATATATATCACGTTTACCTTTATTAAGATCAGGATCTAACTTCTCTCCATCAAACGAACCGCTATAATCTAAATTATTTGCCCACCTTATATTATAGCTTTCTTTTCTCCACTTTACATCACTCCTAAGAGAAAAAGTTATACGAGAGTATCCCTCAAGAGTGTTACGAGGATCGTTATTAGCTTTTAAATAGTCTGCACTAAGATTAAGTGTCCATAGCTTTCCCAACTCAAAACCTTTGGCTAAATAAAACAATTTGCTGCTCATGTCTGATTTCAGTCGAGCGTTAGTATCATGTCCCCCATGCCTACGTTCTATCTTTATCAAACCTGATGTAAGATCTCCATATTCTACAGAGGGTATTCCACGTACCACTTCCACCTTTTCTATATCATCTGTTGATATAGCTCGCATATCAACTCCTTTATTTATAAATGTCCTATTAGTTACTTGTGGCTCCCATGCTCCTGATATATATTGCTTATCAGCATTATTTGATATAGGAGCACCATCTAACACAAAACTTGTCCCTAACGAAGATGTACTATAATTTACACTTCCATAAGGCATTGCTTCGCGTAAACGAATGCAATTAGGAACACTCAAATTAGGATCTAAAGAACGACCACCCGGCAACAATTCTAACAAGTCTGTAAAACTTGATGGCTGCAAATGCTCCATAGCTTGTTTGCCTATTGTAGAAGCTGTTACTAAGGCTTGAGATTCTTGTGCTGTTACTACTACTTCTGCTAATGCACTGGTATCGCCTACTAAATAATAGGTAGCATTCTGTTTTGCTTTTACTATCAAAGGCTTATAGCCTATATAACTTATACGAATAGTTTTACCCTGAATATTTTCAGCATAAAACTGCCCATTCTCATCGGTTACTGCCAGTACACGTTTGCTATCTTCTAACATTACTGTAGCTCCTATAACAGGCTGATTAGTAGACTCCTCAAGAACAAGACTTTTTATTCTATTCTGCGCATAAATAGTTAGTATGTTAAAAATACAACATATAAAAAATAATATTCTTGTTCGTTTCATTTACCAATCCTTTTTAAAGGTGTAAAGGTAAGCATACAAAAACCTTTAGGAAATACCTAAAAATAAGTAAATCCCTCTTTAAAAACAACCTTTACACTAATGTATAATGGTATCATTACACAAAGAATTATATCTATCTTTATTTATACTAACTATTGTTATTGCTTATATAAATAAAAAAAGAAAGAGAAATAAAAATATATCTTAAGCCATTACTCTAACTTGTAGTGATCTATCATCTTAAAACCATTTAAAAACGATTTTACATCCATGCGCTTTTTACCTGGTAGCTGCATATCAAGCAGTTCTAAAAGATAATCGGTAGTATTTACATATAAATGACCCTTCTCTACTAACAAGGTACCTGGCTCGGACTCTGCTATACGCATTGTCTTTGCCGTTTTAAACACCTTTAAAACAATATTATTCTTAGATGTTTTAAGAGTATCATCAAGTAATAGCATCGTAGTCCATGTGCCCGGATATGGACTTAAACCACGCACAAAATCATAAATCTTCTTTGCTTCTGCATTCCAACAAATACGACATGTTTCCTTAAATATTTTTGGAGCTTTATGAAGAGATTCTTCATTAACCTGAGGAGTACTTATCTTATCAAGTACTTTAGAAAAGTTTATACCTTCCAAACAGTTATCTGGAAGTTGTTTTAAAATATAACTAACCGTGTCTATTGCTATTTCTGCCCCCAAACGCATTAACCCATTATAAACATATTCTACATCAGCCTCATCAGGTATAGGAAACTCACGCTGAAGTATCATTCTACCTGTATCTATATTCTTATCTAAAAAAAACGTAGTAACACCTGTCTTTTTCTCTCCATTTATAATTGCCCAATTTATCGGTGCTGCTCCACGATATTGTGGTAAAAGAGCAGCATGAACATTAAACGTACCCAAACGAGGCATAGCCCATACTACCTCTGGTAACATTCTGAATGCTACTACTATTTGTATATCGGCTTTATAAGCTCTTAACGTAGAAAGAAACTGCTCTTCTTTTAGCTTTTCTGCCTGCAATACTGGCAAATTATGAGCTAAGGCATATTGTTTTACAGGTGAAGACTGTAAATGGTCCTGATGCCTACCTACAGGTTTGTCTGGCTGTGTTACCACTGCTACAACATTAAAATTGTTTTCTACCAATGATTTCAACGACTCTACAGCAAACTCTGGAGTACCCATAAAAACAATACGAAGATCTTCTTTTCTCATCAATGTCTATATTAATAAAATTGTTAAATAACAGTTTCTTTCTTACTATTCTGTACTATAATCAGCCACAAGCTTACGATAATTATCAAAGAGTTTTACTCGCGATATATAGCCTACCAAGCAATTATTTACATCTACTACAGGCAGGGCGATGGCACCTGTTTTTTCAAACACTTTCATTACATCTTTCATAGGATCGTTTACGCCAAGCGTAGCTAAAGGCGGTGTCATTAGTTGGCTTACTATAAAACGATGGTATAGCTCTGTACGAAACAATACATGACGTATCTTTACTATATCTATTTCCCCTACTAACACCCCACTATCATTTAATACCGGAACATAATCGGTATAGCTACCACTTATAACTTGTATCAGCTTACCCATATCCATGTCTGGGTGAACAGGGGTATAGCTACGGTCTAACATCTTATCCATTGTCATAAGTGTCAGCACTGAACGATCGGTATGATGAGTAAGCAGCTTACCTTGCCTTGCTAAACGCATAGCATAAATACTATGATGCTCAAATAGGTTTATAGTCAGGTAAGAACTAATGCTTACTATTAGTAATGGTATAAAAAGCTGGTAACCACCAGTTAGCTCAGCTATCAAAAAAATACCAGTTAGCGGAGCATGCATCACCCCCGACATTAAGGCTGCCATGCCATAGAGAGCAAAATTCTTTTCAGGGACATACAAACCTATCAATTGCATATTCCATATACGAGAAAAGAAAAATCCTGCAAAACCACCTATGAAAAGTGTAGGAGCAAATGTTCCTCCACAGCCTCCCGAGCCATTAGTAGCACTTGTGGCAAACACTTTTGTCATCATAACTAACCCTACATACAATACTAATAGCTGCGAATGGCCTGAAAATAAAGACCCTCGCATAACAGTTTGCCACTCTTCTATAGTCTTACCTTCTATAAACACACGCAAACAGTTATATCCCTCACCATAAAGAGATGGAAATAAGAATATTAAAGACGACAACATCAAAGCACCAACAAGGAGCTTGGTGTAAGGATATTTAGAAAGCTTGCCAAAACAGTTTTCACACCATGTCATCACACGTATAAAATAAAGCGATAAAAAGCCACAAAAAACACCAAATAGTATTGTTGCAGGAATGCGGTTAAGCTGCCATTCATAATCTACATGAAAGGCATACATAGGAGAAGTTCCTGTAAAAAGATAAGAAAAGCATGTAGCCGTTACAGTAGCTATCAATATTGGTAATAGCGAAGCCATTGTAAGATCTACCATAAGTATTTCAAGCGTAAAAACAAGACCTGCTATAGGAGCTTTAAATATGCCTGAAACGGCAGCTGCACCACCACAGCCAACAAGCAGCATTAAGGTTCTATCTTCTAACTTAAATAACTTTCCTAAGTTACTACCTATAGCTGAACCTGTAAGAACAATAGGAGCTTCTGTTCCTACAGACCCACCAAACCCTATTGTTATTGCAGATGCTACTATAGAAGACCATGTATTATGACCTTTTATCTTCGATTTATTAGTAGCTAAAGCATAAAGCACTCTCGTAATACCATGAGAAATGCTATCTCTAACCACATATTTTATAAACAAAGAAGTAAGCCATATACCTATAACCGGATAAAGTAAATAAAGCCAGTTAACATTGGTAATCTTAAAACCTGAAGTAAGAAGAGCTTCTATTTCACGTATCATCGTGTGCAGAACGTATGCTGCCACAGAAGCTAAAAAGCCTACACAAAACGCAAGAATATATACAAACTGCTTATCAGAAATAAAGTCTGACCGCCATTTATCAAAACGTTCTATTATGCCTAAATGCTTTGAAGTACTACTATTTTCCAAAATATCCATTTGGATGTGGAAGTTTATGTTTTACTTACGAATGATATTTACAGTACCATCTTTACTCAATTTTATAATACTTGAAGGTGTGTGGGGCTCATGTTCCTGACGACGTGCAAAACAAACGTAATCTACTCCATTTAATACCTCTTGTGAAATATCACGATAATTTTGCGCTGCTGGCTCACCACTAATATTTGCAGAAGTACTTACTATGGCTTTCTGAAAACGGTAACAAAGCTCTTTTGAGAAAGGCTCGTTCGTAATACGCATACCTATAGATCCATCTTCGGCTATAAGGTTAGATGCTAAATTGACTGCATTATCAAGTATAAGTGTTGTAGGCTTTGTAACAGCTTCTAAAAGTTGCCATGCCACCTGAGGAACATTTCTTACATATCTTTGCAAACGATCTTCCGAATCGACAAGACAAATCAGAGCTTTCGAATCGTCTCTACGTTTTAATTTATAAACCTTTGCCACTGCATCAGCATTAGTAGCATCACAACCAATACCCCAAACAGTATCAGTAGGATAAAGGATTATGCCACCTTGACGCATTACTTCTATTGCTTTCTTTATATCATCTTCTCTTTTCATACTCTTAAAAATATAAATACACGCAAAGATAAAATAAAAAAGCGAAAGAGCAAAACGAAAGAGCAAAATAAAAAAAGCGAAAAGAAAATACTTTTATAAGTATATACTTTTCGCTTTTAAAAATATACCTCTCATAAAAAGAGGCTTGCAATGAATGAAAATAAACAAATTTCTTAAAGCTCCCAACCTATAGCAGAAGCACCTAATACAGCAGCAGCAGCGTCATCAAGTGAGCTTACTAAAAACTTTGGCTTATCTCTAAAGATGAGCAAAGCACTCTTTCTATAAGTATCTACTATAGGCTTCATAATAAGATCGCCAGCTTTTGTTAACCCACCAAAGAAGATGAATGCTTCTGGAGAAGAGAAGTTAGCAAAGTCCGCACAAGCCTCACCAAGCATCTTACCCGTAAAAGAATATACCTCAAGAGCTATCTTATCGCCCTTACCTGCTGCGATAGAAACATCAAGAGAAGTAATGTCTTCAGGATTCATCTCACGTAAAAGAGAATATTCTTCCGACTTCTTTAAAAACTCACGAGCTGTACGTGCCACACCTGTAGCCGAGCAATAAGCCTCTAAACAGCCAAAACGCCCACAACCACAGCTACGGCCTTCCTTTCCGCGCACCATGATAACATGACCTAATTCGCCCGCAAAACCATCAGAACCATATACTATCTTGCCATCAACAACAATACCAGAGCCTACCCCTGTTCCAAGAGTAATCATAATAAAATTCTTCATACCACGAGCCACTCCGTACTGCATCTCACCAATAGCCGCAGCGTTAGCATCGTTAGTTAAGCCTACCTTAATATTCAGCCGTTTAGCAAACATATCTGCTAAAGGAACTATTCCTGTATGACCCCATGACAAATTAGGTGCAAACTCTATTGTACCACGATAAAAATTACCATTAGGAGCACCTATTCCCATAGCCTTGATGCTGTCTATACCTCCCACCTTAGCTATAATAGGCTTTAGAGCTTCTATACCAGCGTCAACAAAATCATTTACTGTCTTATATGCCTGAGTCTTGATAGAATTGGTAGCTAACACATGACCACGCTGATCAACAATGCCAAAAACGGCATTAGTACCACCTAAATCTAACCCTATTACAAAAGGTTTTTGTTCTTGCATTTCCATATTGCTGTAGTTTTTAGTTCAAAAAAATCTTTTCGCAAAGGTAGAAAAAAAGCCTAAGTCTACAAACTTTTAATGCTTATTTTTGCCTATCTCACATATTTTTCGCAATTTTGCAGTTCAATTATAATAACAATAATGGATTTTCCTATTCAGTTAGATATATTAGATTTTATTTTTAAAGGTCTTCTTATAGGCATTATAGCCTCAGCTCCTATGGGGCCAGTTGGTATACTTTGTATACAGCGCACACTTAACAAAGGGCGTTGGTATGGCTTTATTACAGGCTTAGGAGCTACCCTAAGCGATGTTATATACGCACTCATAGTAGGTTTTGGCATGAGCTTTATAATGAAACCTTTATCTAATCCCTCGTACCAATTCATATTACAGATGGTAGGCAGCATACTGCTGCTCTTCTTTGGCATTTATTGCTTCATTTCAGACCCTACTAAGAACATGCACAAATCTGGCAAAAGCAAAGGAAGTATTCTTCATAACGGCTTAACAGCCTTTGCTGTAACCTTTTCTAATCCACTTATTATATTCCTTTTCATGGCCACCTTTGCACAATTTGCCTTTATACAGCCTGCACACACTTTCGAGATGATAGCAGGTTTTATAGCCATACCCATAGGGGCTATGATGTGGTGGTATGGTCTTACATGGATTATTAGTAAAATTAAAGGAAAGTTTAACAAAAAAGGAATTATTATAATAAACAAGATTATTGGAGCTATAGTTATATTATTCTCTTTAATTATATTGTTTGGAATAATATTCAATCTATATCATCTTCCTTCCTTTTATTAAAAACTACACTTTCAAAGCAAAATAAATTATGTTTGTTGCTAAACAATTACGTAAAAAAAGCATTGCAGAGTATTTGCTATATATGTGGCAAATAGAAGATGTTATACGAGCGTACGACTGCTCTCTCACACGCATCCGTAAAGAATATATAGAAAGCTTTAACTATACAGAAGAGCAAAAAGAAGATGAGGAAGACTGGTTTGGCAATTTAGTGCGCATGATGAAGCAAGAAGGCTGCACAAAATCTGGACACTTACAAATAAACAAAGTTGTTATGCAAGCACTCACAGAGCTTCACTCTGAGCTATTACACTCTTCAAAATTTCCTTTCTATTCAGCAGAATATTATCGCGTATTGCCCTTTATTGTAGAGCTCAGAGGGAAAACAAAGAGAGTAGCCGATACTATGGCACGCAAAGGTGATGAAAACCTAAAACCAATTGCTGCTACTTTATCTCATAGCGAAATAGAAACATGCTTTGACCTATTATATGGCGTGATGATGCTTCGTTTGCAAAAAAAGGAAATTACCTCAGAAACTAATATTGCACTTAAAGAGATAACTACTTTCATAGGAATGTTATCCGACTATTATATAAAAGACAAAACAGAAGGAATAGACTTTGGTCAGCAAAACTAAAAACACACACAACATGAATATTCTTGTAACAGGAGCTAATGGACAGCTTGGTAACGAAATACAATTAATATCTAAAAAGAGTAAAGACAACTATATCTTTACTGATATATGTGAAGGTTACACCCATCTGGATATTACAAATATTGATGATATACGTAAAATAGTAAAAGAAAAAGACATAAGGTGCATAATAAATTGTGCAGCGTGGACTAATGTAGACTCTGCCGAAACTGCAGGCACTATAGTAGAAGCACTCAACGCCACTGCCCCTGAAAATCTTGCTAAAGCTATGAAAGAGGTAGAGGGACTACTCATACATATAAGTACCGACTATGTTTTTGGTGCCGACCCTTACAACACTCCATGCCTCGAGAACCAAGAAGGTACGCCAACAGGAGTATATGGGCTCACTAAGCTGCATGGGGAAGAAAAAATAAAACTCACTAAGGTAAAACATATCATCATACGTACAGCATGGCTTTACAGCAAGTTTGGACATAACTTTGTAAAGACTATGATTAATCTTACTGCTAATAAACCACAAATAAAAGTAGTGTTCGACCAATGTGGTACACCTACCTATGCAGGCGATTTGGCTGAAGCTATTTTTAATATCATAGAACATAGACTCTATGAAAACCATACAGGAATATACAACTATTCTAATGAAGGTGTTTGCAGCTGGTACGACTTTGCCATAAAAATAGCTGAACTCTCGGGCAATACTGCTTGTGAAATACTTCCATGCCATAGCAATGAGTTCCCCTCTAAGGTAAAACGCCCTGCTTATTCTGTACTGGATAAAACAAAAATAAAAGATACATTTGGCTTAAAGATACCATACTGGGTTAGCTCACTTAAAAAATGTATCTCAGAATTATAACATTTATTCTTGCTATAAGGCATATAAACTTGCCACAAAGAATACAAGATATATAATATAAAACATATATATAAAAACTATAAGAACATATTAGATAACAATATGAACGAAATACAACGTAGGCGCACTTTTGCTATTATTTCTCACCCTGATGCTGGAAAGACCACACTTACTGAAAAGTTTTTACTCTTTGGAGGACAAATACAAGTAGCAGGAGCTGTTAAAAGTAATAAAATAAGGAAGAGTGCTACATCGGACTGGATGGATATAGAAAAACAACGTGGCATCTCTGTGTCGACATCTGTAATGGAGTTCGATTATAACAACTATAAAGTAAACATACTTGATACCCCCGGTCACCAAGATTTTGCTGAAGACACTTATCGTACTCTCACCGCTGTCGACTCTGCCATTATCGTTGTCGATGCTGCAAAAGGTGTAGAAACACAAACACGAAAGCTCATGGAAGTATGCCGTATGCGCAACACTCCCGTTATAATATTCATTAACAAAATGGATCGTGAGGGGCGCGATCCTTTCGATATCCTTGACGAGTTAGAACAAGAACTAAACATTAAAGTGCGCCCACTGTCATGGCCCATAGGACAAGGACAACGATTTAAAGGAGTATATAACATCTACGAAAAGCAGCTTAATCTCTTCACCCCTAACAAACAACGTGTTACACAAAAAGTGGAAGTGGACATCAATTCTGAAGAGCTCGACTCGCAGGTGGGAGCCGATTTTGCAGAAAAGCTACGTGAAGAGTTAGTACTTGTAGAAGGAGTATACCCTCTGTTTGAAAAAGAAAGCTATCGTAAAGCAGAAGTAGCACCTGTGTTTTTTGGCTCTGCACTAAACAATTTTGGTGTACAAGAGTTGCTTAACTGCTTTGTAGAGATAGCTCCAAGCCCACGACCTGTTAAAGCCGAAGAAAGAATGGTAGACCCTAAAGAAGAGCGGTTTACTGGTTTCATATTTAAGATAACTGCCAATATTGACCCTAACCACCGTTCTTGCATAGCTTTTTGTAAAGTATGCTCTGGTAAGTTTCAACGAAATCAGCCTTACCTACATGTCCGCAATAATAAGACTATGCGCTTCTCTTCACCAACACAGTTTATGGCACAACGTAAAAACACAGTAGAAGAGGCTTATCCCGGAGATATTGTAGGCTTGCCCGATAATGGTGGAGTGTTTAAAATTGGCGATACGCTCACAGAAGGCGAACACATACATTTTAAAGGCTTACCAAGCTTCTCTCCTGAGCTTTTCAAATACATAGAAAACGACGACCCTATGAAGTCTAAACAGTTCTTAAAAGGCATTGAGCAGCTTATGAATGAGGGTGTGGCACAGCTGTTTGTTAACCAGTTTAACAACCGTCGCATCATAGGCACAGTGGGTCAGCTACAGTTTGAAGTCATACAATACCGCTTAGAACACGAATATAACGCAAAATGTCGTTGGGAGCCTGTCCACCTATATAAAGCATGTTGGGTAGAAGCTGACGATGAAAAAGAACTTGAAAACTTCAAAAAGCGCAAATATCAATACATGGCAAAAGATACAGAGGGACGAGATGTCTTCTTAGCAGACTCCGGCTATGTTCTTAGCATGGCACAGCAAGACTTTGAACATATCAAGTTCCATTTTACCAGTGAGTTTTAATTTTAAATATATTTATCTTGCTCAATCTTGTGCTAAAGACATTTAAGATTTTAATAACACATCTATTAAATTAACATATATAGAATTGTAATTATTTAAAATCTCTTGAGCAACATAAAAGATATATACAC
>NZ_ADFQ01000103.1:0-629 GCF_000177355.1 Prevotella amnii CRIS 21A-A | reverse complement strand
TATTCCCTTCGGGGCATTTGTGAAGGTGCTGCATGGTTGTCGTCAGCTCGTGCCGTGAGGTGTCGGCTTAAGTGCCATAACGAGCGCAACCCCTTTTTTTAGTTGCCATCAGGTAGTGCTGGGCACTCTAGAGATACTGCCACCGTAAGGTGTGAGGAAGGTGGGGATGACGTCAAATCAGCACGGCCCTTACGTCCGGGGCTACACACGTGTTACAATGGGTGGTACAGAGAGTTGGTTGTACGCAAGTGCAATCTAATCCTAAAAACCATTCTCAGTTCGGACTGGGGTCTGCAACCCGACCCCACGAAGCTGGATTCGCTAGTAATCGCGCATCAGCCATGGCGCGGTGAATACGTTCCCGGGCCTTGTACACACCGCCCGTCAAGCCATGAAAGCCGGGGGTGCCTGAAGTTCGTGACCGTAAGGATCGACCTAGGGCAAAACTGGTAATTGGGGCTAAGTCGTAACAAGGTAGCCGTACCGGAAGGTGCGGCTGGAACACCTCCTTTCTGGAGCAGAATGTATACGATAGACATCTTTATGGTATAAAGTATAAAAAAAAAGAGTATTCTACCTTTTTCTAAGGTTTGTTTCTCTTTTTGTACTACAAGTACTCTGTTTTTAAA
>NZ_ADFQ01000104.1:0-556 GCF_000177355.1 Prevotella amnii CRIS 21A-A | reverse complement strand
ATAAGTCGCACTTCGAGTACAGGACTGTCACCTTATATTGTTATTCTTTCCAAAATATTCCTCTCGATTGACTTTTTCCTTTATTGTGGTCCTACTACCCCTATTACGCAATATACGTAATAGGTTTGGGCTTTTCCCCGTTCGCTCGCCACTACTAAGGGAATCATTTTTATTTTCTTTTCCTAGAGGTACTAAGATGTTTCAGTTCCCTCCGTTAGCTCTCCTAAATATTATAGGAGTAACATGTCTTCTACATGTTAGGTTGTCCCATTCGGAAATCCTTGGGTTAACAGTTATTTGCACTTAACCAAGGCTTATCGCAGCTTATCACGTCCTTCATCGCCTCCATGAGCCTAGGCATCCGCCATACGCCCTTTTTTACTTTCTTCGCTAACTCTTCCTTAAATAAGAAGAGTTGTAGCTCATACTTTCAGCTGTTGTGTGATTTCTATTTTCAAATTGAATTATTTTTATAATATAATCATTTCTTATAAAATAAGATTTGATTTTATTTCACTTACAGTTTATTTAATGTACAATATGTCAAAGATCGTCT
>NZ_ADFQ01000105.1:0-98764 GCF_000177355.1 Prevotella amnii CRIS 21A-A | reverse complement strand
CTCCTTCCAAGCGTGATACGTCCCATGATGGGAGCCTTACCCGACTTGTCAAGACCGCTCTTTTTGAGGTAGAGCAACACCTTCATTTTCTCTTGTTTCATACGCTTTGATGTTTTGTGGCAAAATTACCAATTTCAAAGCGTTCCTCACTTATGCAGAAAACTGCCGACCGCAGCAACAGCCACACGAGCGAAAATAACTTAGTTACCGAATATTGCCCCATCGTTACTTATGACGAAATCGGGTAACGCTCTAGTAACTGAACTTCTGCCTAAATCTGCATATTATAACTCTTTTTGAAAAGAGCACTTCTATGCAAATTATTCCGTTTCCTGCTCATTATCAGTCAGTTTACACCAACTTCGATATTTCTTCATTTTCGCTGATTAGTTGTAGTGCAAGTTCCATTAAATACATAGTTGGAATCATGGGACTTGCACTTTTCTATACATTTATGTTAACTATTATAATTATCCACAGTGGAAATATTTTTTCACTAAAATGGCTATTTCTTCTGGTTTATCATGTATATCAGCACGTAAAGTGCGATCGTGTGTATCACGTAGTTGCTTTAAAATGCCATCTATCATAGCAGCAGGGAACACATTGTAGGCTTGATAAATAGTTCGTTGCTTTTCTAAGCAATCTGCAGAAGCTTCACAAGAATCTGGTAGTTGTGTAAGGTTAGCATATTTGCTGGCATTTTTTTCGTCATGAATATCACTATCGGCAAATGTACGTTCTGCTATTTCTTTGGCATTAGGCATTTCAAAGCCATGACGACAAGCTACACATAATCCTGCAAGAAGCTGATAAATATCAGCAGAACCATCAGGTGATCGCATTTCAACAGTCTGTTTGCCACTATAATCACGTTGTGTTAAAGGTTCTAAGGGATTAGCTTTATGACACATGTCTTCACCAGAGGTCCAGCCTAAAGGTACACGAACCAAAACAGATCTATTGCTCATGCCCCAGCAAACGTTAGTAGGAGCTTCTTGATGAGGAACAAGACGGAAATAAGATGTAGGGGTTTTATTACCAAAAGCTGTAATGCTTGGTGCAAGTTCCATCATTCCTGCTATCATTTTTCGTGCATCATCAGAAAGTTTGCCATTATTAAGCATCATATTCTTACCATTTTTCATCATGCGCATATGAATATGCATACCTGAACCAGCTTTTCCTGTGGTAATTTTAGGTGCAAATGTAACGTCTAATCCTTGTTTATAGGCTAAAGTTCTGATAGCCCATTTAGCTAAGAGTATCTGTTCTGCACATTCATTTGCAGGTACTGGTAAAAATTCTATTTCATTTTGTTCATAGTTTAAGTGATTATCTACAAAATTACCTACTTCAGAGTGTCCATATTTTATCTTACCTCCTATTTCTGTAATGATTTTCATACATGCAGTGCGAAAGTCGTTGGTTTTAGAGAATGGAGAACTTTCATGATATCCATGTTGGTCTTCAGCAGGGAAGTCCTCTTCTTGTTCATGTATAACATAATATTCAAGTTCACCCATTGCTTCATAGGTCATTCCTGTTACTTCTTCAAAGGCTGTCATAGCTTTAAAGAGTGTTTGCTCTGGAGAAGAGGCTAAAGGTTTTCCATCTCTATCAAAAAAAGTACATAGAAAGCATAGAGTAGGGGTAACTGCAAAAGGATCTATAAAAGCAGTAGAATAGCGAGGTATTATATATAGGTCACTACTTTCTGCAGCTATAAAGCTAAATAATGATGATCCATCTACACGTTCACCACAGGTAAGTATTGTTTCGAGATATTTTTTTGAGTGGATAGAGAAGTTTAAGGTTTTTAATCTTCCGTCTCCAGCAGGATACATGAAATTTACCATTTCAATTTCATACTTATCTACTATTTTAAGAATGTCTACTTTGGTAAAAGTCTTTGATTTCTTGCATAGAAATGTTTCCAACTTGTTAGCAGAAAAAAGATTAATATTATTTTCCATTATTAAAAAAATTATGAGGTTATATTTATTACAAAAATAAGAATTCTTTTCTGAAAATAAATCTTTTTAGTGTTTTATTTTCTCTTCTTTTCCTACTCATTTATGATGATAAAAGTAACATAAATATACTTTTATGTTTAACTTATGATACTATAAGGCTGTTTATAAGAAATAATTGTGTATTTTTGCTTGCAATAAATGATAAAGATATGACAAAAGGAACTTAAAGAAAAAATATTTGTAGTGTAACAAGATTTTATTTTGATAAAAGAAAGTCATATTACCTAAGATAGAAATAATAAGATTATATAGGCGTATGGCTTATTAATTTATAAAACAATAAAATAATTTTTTACTTATAATGAATGCTAATATTCTTAATAAATATAATGTATCTGTACCAAGATATACGAGTTATCCTCCAGCTAATTATTTTGAATCATTTACTGAGGATAACTATATAGATGTTCTTGAAAGAAGTAATATCTATGGCACAAGTAATCTTTCATTTTATTTTCATATACCGTTTTGTTACCGATTGTGTCATTATTGTGGGTGTAATTCTTATCCTATGCAGAAACAAGAAAATGTAAAGGCTTATGTAGAGGCTATTCATAAGGAAATAGATATTGTAGCAAAGCATTTGAATAAAAAGAGGTGTATTTCTCAGATACATTATGGTGGAGGAAGTCCTACATCTTTGCCTGTAACAGTTTTGAAAGAGTTTAATGAGCATTTGTTTTCTTATTTTCCAACTATAGAACATCCTGAAATAGCAATAGAGTGTCATCCTGGTTATTTAGAAAAAAATGATTGGTATAAATTGTTATCAGCACATTTCAATCGTTTTAGTATAGGTGTGCAAGATTTTAATGAAGATGTACTTAAAGTAGTTAATAGAACTCCTTCCAAGCTACCTTTATTAGATATAATTTATATATTGCGTGAAGGTGGTGCAAGTATTAATATGGATTTTCTTTTTGGGCTTCCTCTTCAGACACCAGATAGTTTCCTTCAAACAATGCGCAAGGCAATAACTCTTAAGCCTGATCGCCTTACTACTTTTAGTTATGGTCATTGTCCATGGATATTTAAGAGACAAATGATATTAGAGAAGGCTGGTCTGCCAAGTGGTGAAGATAAGTCATTGATGTTTAAGAATGCCGAGACGGAATTATTAAGAGCAGGATATGAAGAAATAGGTTTAGATCATTTTGTGCTGCCTTCTGACGAACTTACATTAGCACTTAATACTCACCAGCTTCATCGTAATTTTCAGGGTTATTGTACTCGACGCACTACAGGGCAAGTATATGCTTTTGGTGTTACAGGTATTAGTCAGTTAGATATGGCATACGCTCAGAACACTAAGTCAATAGATGAATATATAGCAATGCTGTCAATAGGACATCTTCCTGTTAGTAAGGGATATAATTTATCTTCACAACAAAAGATAGTAAGGGCAGTAATAGAGCAGCTTATGTGCAATTATCATATAGAGTGGGAAACTTTAGCTTCAGAGCTTAATATATCTAAAGAATTTCTTATGGATAGTATTAATTATCAGTCTGATGTTTTAGAGGAGATGCAACGTGATGGTTTGATAACATTCTCTGAAGATTATTTAACAGTATTATCATCTGCTCGTCCTTTTGTTCGTAATGTAGCAGCGGCTCTTGATCCTATGATGATAAATACAGAGAAGCATTTTTCAAAGCCTTTGTAAGTATTTTTGCAGTAAAAAGTTTTTTATACGTTTAGTTTTAAGTTAATAATTATTTGTGCGGCGTTTAGGAAAATAGGTATTATACTTTTTAATTATAAGATTTTTTGTATAATCTTTTAGTTATTAAGATTTTAATTCATCTAATTCTAACCACCGCATTTCAAGTTTATCAAGTTCGCTACTTATTAGGGGCAGACGTTTACTTTTATCAGTAAGTTCTTCTACAGATAGAGTTCCAGAGCAGAGTGCTTCTTCAATGGCTTGCTTTTCTGTGTTTAGTAGTTCTATTTTTTTTGTTATTTGTTCATATTCATATTTCTCTTTAAAGGTCATTTTGTGTGTTAACTCATTGCTACTATTATGGCTCTTGTTTAGTTTAGTGGTACTTTTGGGTTGTTGAATAGGTTTAGAAACATCTTGCTCTTTTGACTTTAGGCGCATATAATCACGATATTGTGTGTAGTTGCCAGGAAAGTCTTTTACATCTCCTTTACCATTAAATACTAAAAGATGATCTACTACCTTATCCATAAAATATCTGTCGTGTGATACAATAATTACGCATCCAGGGAAGTCTTGTAGATATTCTTCTAATATCTGAAGGGTCTGAATATCAAGATCGTTGGTAGGCTCATCAAGTACCAAGAAATTAGGGTTTTTCATTAATACAGTGCAAAGATATAGTTTGCGCTTTTCACCTCCAGATAATTTGCTTACATAATTATGCTGTTGTTCAGGGTCGAATAGAAAATGCTGTAAAAATTGTGACGCACTTAGATGCCGTCCACCACCTAAATCAATATAATCGGCTATATCTGTTATAATATCTATAACTTTTTGATCATTGCGAAATTGTAATCCATCTTGTGAGAAATATCCAAAGCGTACGGTTTCTCCAATGTCAAATTTCCCCTCATCAGGTGTAATGTAACCTAAAAGCATTTTAATGAATGTAGATTTTCCAGTACCATTATTTCCAACAATTCCCATTTTTTCAAAACGAGAAAAGTTATAATAGAAGTTATGGAGAATTACTTTATCATCAAATCGTTTTGAAACATATTGACATTCAAAAATTTTACTTCCAATATATACATTAGACGATTTAAGTCGTATTTGTCTTTCTTCTATGCGTTGTTTAGCCTTAGCTTCCAGATAGTAAAAAGCTTCTTCACGATAGCGAGCTTTATGTCCGCGTGCTTGTGGCATACGGCGCATCCATTCCAGTTCGGTACGATAAAGATTATTTGCTCGTGCTATTTCAGCCTTTGTGTTATCTATGCGTTCTTGTCGTTTTTCCAGATAATAAGCATAATTACCTTTATATGTATATATGGTATTATTATCTATTTCAATGATAGTATTGCAAACATTATCAAGGAAATATCTATCGTGTGTAACCATAAGAATGGTTTTATTACCACGTTTTAAGTAGCTTTCAAGCCATTCTATCATATCTAAGTCGAGGTGATTTGTGGGCTCATCAAGTATGAGAAGGTCTGGTTCTAAGATTAAGGTGTTAGCTAAGGCTACACGTTTTTGTTGTCCTCCACTTAATTCCCCCATAGGCTGCTCCATATTATATATCTTTAGCATAGTGAGTATCTGTTTTGCCTTTAGGAGCTTTTCTTCATTACCTTGATGATTAAAGCAAGCATCAAGTACAGTCTCATTAGGATCGAATATGGTGGTTTGCTCTAATAATCCAACCTTTATGTTATTACGATATATAATACTTCCGCTATCGTATCCTTCCTTTTCGGTGAGTATAGATAGTAAAGTTGATTTCCCTGTTCCGTTTTTAGCTATTAGTCCAACATGCTGTCCTTCGGAAACAGAAAAAGATATGTCATTAAATAGTATTTGAGCCCCAAATCGTTTTGAAAGAGATTGAACATCAAGATAAGGTTTTTGATTCATAAAATTAGCCTTTATTGATATTAGAATTTATACTTTCTATATAATTGAGAACTTCCTCTTTACCTGTTTTCTTTTCAGCTGATGTTATGAAATACGGAGGGAGTTCTTCCCATGTATCTTCTAGTTTTCTCATCCAAAGAAGTGCATTTGATTTGGCTTTTCCTGTTGTTAGCTTATCGGCTTTTGTGAAAATTATAGAGAAAGGAATGTTGCTTTTTCCTAACCAGTCTACAAACTCACGGTCAATAGTTTGCTGTTCGTGTCGAATGTCAATAAGTACGAATACATTGATAAGCTGTTTACGCTGTAATATATATTGTGCTATCATCTGTTCTAATTTATTACGAACAGATTTAGAGCTTTTTGCATATCCATAACCAGGTAAGTCTACTAAATACCATTCTTTGTTAATAATAAAATGGTTTATAAGTAATGTTTTCCCTGGTTTTGCCGATGTTTTAGCCAAACCTTTGTGGTTACATAGCATATTTATAAGACTTGACTTACCCACATTTGATCTGCCGATGAATGCATATTCTGGCTTGTTATCATTAGGGCATTTAAAAACTGTAGGAGAGGATATAGTAAACTCTGAATCTTTAATAATCATGATAGCTAAATATTTAGCGGCAAAATTACATAAAAATTATTGCAAATACTTCTTCAAGTAAGTATTTTTAAATATAAACATTTAAAAGATAAATACTTTTAATACTGTAAATATTCTATATGCAGGTATAATTTTTAGCAAAGCTCTCTTTATATAAAAAGTAATCCTATCCTAAATACCACAGCACTTACTACCCATGCTAATACCGTTGTGTATATTGCGCAGAATAAAGCCCAGCCCCAGCTACCTGTTTCGCTTTTTACTGCTGCTATAGTAGCTATGCAAGGAAAGTATAATAACACAAAGAGTAAGAAGCAATAAGCAGTAAGTGTGGCTATAGGTTCGGCTTCTTTTATACTAATACCATGTATTTTAGCCACATCTTTTGTTATTTGTTTGTGAAGAGAGCTATACTTCTTGTCATCATTGCTATAATTGTTATCATTACTAAAGCTATCATTGTCAGTATAAAGTACTCCCATAGTAGAAGCGACAATCTCTTTAGCTCCTACTCCTGATAATATTCCAACGTCTAACCGCCAGTTGAAACCTTGAGCCCGGAAGATAGGCTCTACCGCTTTACCTATTCTTCCTATATAGCTTTGTTCTTGTTTTTCTTGTCTGTTTATTCTTGGGTCATCGTTTACGGGGAAATAACCTAAAGCCCATACAATAAGTGATGCTACAAGTATTATTCCACCCATCTTTTTAAGATATTGTTTACCTTTCTCCCAAGTATGCCTACCTATGGCTTTCCATGTTGGGAACCGATAGGGAGGAAGCTCCATAACAAAGGGAGTATCTTCGCCTTTTATTAGAAATCGAGAGAATATCTTACTTGTAATAATAGCGATTAATATACCTATAACATAAAGCGATAACATAGCAATAGATCGGTATTTCATAGCAAAGAAAGAACCTGTAATCATAATGTAAATAGGTAAACGAGCCGAGCAGCTCATCATAGGTAGTATGAGCATAGTGATAAGACGGTTGCGTCGGCTTTCTATAGTACGTGTTGACATAATAGCCGGGACATTGCAACCAAAACCCATTACAAGAGGTATGAAAGACTTGCCATGTAACCCTATTTTATGCATTAATCTATCCATTATGAATGCTGCTCTTGCCATGTAACCCGAGTCTTCCATATAAGAAATAAAAAAGTATAGAATAAGTATTTGTGGTAAAAATACTATAACTTGCCCCACGCCTCCGATAATGCCACCTATAAGCATATCTTTTAAAGGTCCTGCTGGTAAATGTCCCTCTATTAAAGTTCCAAGATCTGCTATACCCGTTTCTATCCAACTCTTGGGATACTCTCCTAAGTTGAATGTAGTAGTAAACATTATAAAGAGGAGTAAAAAGAATATAGGGAAACCTAAATATTTGTTTGTGAGTATGCTGTCGATAATATGTGTAGTATGGTAATTGCCTTTTTTATTACCAGGACGATAATGTGTTTCTTTTAAAGCACCATTAATAAAACCATATTTAGCGTCCATGATAGCAGTTTCGCTATCGTTACCGGTTTCTTCCTTAACACGCTTTTCGGCTTCGTCACGATGTTTGAGTATTTCTGTAGAGTCGTTTAGGCTATAAATGAAATTTTCTACCTCTTTATCATGTTCTAAAAGTTTGATAGCAAGGTAGCGGGTGGAATAGCGTGAGCGTATGTCGGGGTATTGTTCTAAATGTTTTTGAATGGCTTTAATGCCGTTTTCTATTTCGTGTCCATGATTGATAAGTATATGTCTATAGCCGGAAGGTATGTTTTCATCATTTTTATATACATCAATTACTTTTTTGAAAAGTTCCTTTACGCCACGTCCAGAAATAAAAGAAGTGGGTATCATTGGTATTCCAAGTAGCAAAGAAAGCTGTTGTACATTAATATTATCGCCACGCTTTTCTGTTTCATCAAACATGTTTAGAGCACATACCATAGGTATATGCATTTCTATAAGCTGTGTGGTAAGATAAAGATTTCGCTCTAAATTAGAAGTATCTATTACATTGATAACTATATCAGGAGTTTTATCCGTGAGCTGAGTACGCACATAAAGCTCTTCAGGGCTATAAGCAGACAAAGAGTAAGTACCAGGCAAATCTACAAGGTTAAATCTGTAGCCGTCTTGTTCAGCATACCCCATTTTAGCATCAACTGTTACCCCAGAGTAGTTGCCAACATGCTCATGAGCGCCAGATGCAAAATTGAACAGAGAGGTTTTACCACAGTTTGGATTACCAACCAATGCTACTGATATAGTTTTCTTATGTTTGTTATTAGAAGTGTTAATGTTAATGGGACTAAGTGTTTTGTCCATAACATCGTTCTTCTTAGCAAAGATTGTTTGCTGATGGTTAGCTGTGTCTTGTCCTATCTCTTTATCATCATACTCTGGTTGCACTTCTATGTTGTCTGCTTCGCTATGTCGCAAACTAACCTCATATCCCATTATTTTGTATTTTACAGGGTCTTGCAGAGGAGCGTTAAGCATAACCTCTACCTTTTTTCCTTTGATAAACCCCATTTCAATAATGCGTTTTCTAAAGCAACCTTGTCCTAAGACTCTTATAATAATGGCAGAATCGCCTGTCTTTAATTCAGATAATTTCATTTGATATAATACTATTGTGTGTTGCAATAAACATTTATTTTATTCATCACGTTTATTTACACATTCAATTCGTAAACAAAGATATAAAAAATAGACGGAATATATTTACCTATACATAGTATACAATATTAAAATACCTACTATTAGGTATTGAGAATAAGTACCGATACCAATTATTTTACCCGAATAGCTCTCTAATGGCTTCCTCCACTTTGCTTACAGGGTGAATGTTTATGGAATATTTGCCTGTTAATCCTTTTATGTTATATTTTGGAATTATTATATCTTTGAAGCCTAACTTTTCTCCTTCTGCTATACGTTGCTCTATGCGGCATACAGGACGTACCTCACCACTAAGCCCCACTTCGCCACACATACACCAGCCTTGCTCTATAGGAAGATCAAGATTAGAGGATATTATAGCAGCAATGATGCTTAGATCCATAGCCATATCAGTAACACGTATCCCACCTGTAATATTAAGAAAAACGTCTTTTTGCATGATTTTAAATCCTACTCGCTTTTCTAAAACTGCTAAAAGCATATTTAAGCGGCGTCCATCAAATCCGGTTGTTGAGCGTTGTGGCGTGCCATAAGCAGCAGAAGATACTAAGGCTTGTGTCTCTACTAAGAAAGGGCGTGCGCCTTCTATAGCGTTAGAGATAGCTATACCTGACAGCCCCTCATGATTGCCTGTTAATAAAAGCTCTGAAGGATTGCTTACCTGTCGTAATCCTTCTTGCTGCATTTCGTAAATACCTAACTCGGAAGTGGAACCAAAACGGTTTTTAATGCTTCTTAGGATACGATACATATAATGCTGATCTCCTTCAAACTGAATTACGGTGTCTACTATATGTTCTAAAACTTTTGGTCCCGCTATAGAACCTTCCTTGTTAATATGTCCTATCAAGATAACGGGTACACCACTTGTTTTGGCAAAACGAAGTAGGGCAGCGGCACATTCGCGTACTTGTGTTATACTTCCCGGACTGCTATCAACCTCTTCTGTAGATATGGTTTGTATAGAGTCTATCACAAGAAGTTGAGGCATAACTTCTTTAGCATGCTCAAAGATATGCTCCAATGAAGTCTCTGAGAGTATTACTACATTATTGGGTATATTTTTAGTAATACGTTCTGCACGCATTTTTATCTGATTAGGACTCTCCTCTCCGCTAACATATAATACTTTAAAGTTAAGATGTAATATTGTTTGCAGTGTAAGGGTACTCTTTCCAATGCCGGGCTCTCCACCTAACAAAATAATACTTCCAGGTACCATACCTCCACCAAGCACTCTATTAAGTTCGGCATCATTCATATCTATGCGAGGGTCGTCAGTGGAAGATATATCGCATAATAGTTGAGGCTTATGAGCTAAACCTGCTATAAGCCCCATACCTGCTTTTTGTAACATTGTTGCAGCATGCTTAGTAGCAGATGTATTACGGGTAGCTGCTATCTTTATTTCTTTAAAGGTGTTCCATTGCCCACAGTTAGGACATTTACCTATCCATTTACTACTTTCCTGTCCGCAATAGCTGCAAACGTAAGCTGTCTTATCCTTTGCCATAATACGACAAAAGTAATAAGTTTTTTTTTAGTTACAAAATTAATGCTTACTTTTGCAAAGGTATGAAATATATAAATTATCTGTTTTTTTTATTTTTTTCAGTGCTTGTTAGTTGTAGTAAGTCGAAAGATAGGCAAGCTTCAGAGCTACAACATATAAAGGAAGAGCAGTTGGCAAAGTATAAGGCTGCTTTTAAAGTAGCAGTAATGCCTACAATGGATTGCCTTCCTGCCTATTTGTTGAGAGATAGCTTGCTATATGATAGTTCGAAGGTTGATGTAATTTTAAAGGAATATAATGCACAGATGGATTGCGATACTGCTATGCTTTATCATCGTGTGCAAGCGGCCTTTTCTGATTTGGTAAGGACAGAGCGGCTTAAAAAAAGGAAGAAATTGTTGTTACATTATCTAACAAGTACTAATGCAAGCTGGAAACTTATAGCCGATCGTCAAGCAAAGGTAATTAAGCCCGCAGATCTTAGTGATAAGATAGTTGCTATGACACGTTTTTCAGCTACTGATTTTTTCACTGATAAGGTAGTATATAAAGCCAAACCTAAATATAATGTGTTTCGTGTTCAGGTAAATGATGTTTTTGTTCGATTAAGAATGCTTGCTAACCATGAAATAGATGCTTATTGGTTTGAAGAGCCACAGGCTACAGTGGCTATGCAGGGCGATAATGTGCTTTTATATGATACTTCTGAAAGTGGTATCAACTTAGGGGTGTTAGCAATTATGGACAATGAGGATAGAAGCGCGCAAGAAGCAACCTTTGCAGAGGCATATAATAACGCTGTTAAGCTAATCAATAAGCATGGTGTGAAATATTTTGCAGGTTTGATAAAAAAATATATGGGTCTTACAGATGCTCAGATAGAAGCCTTGCCTAATATTAAATATTCTACAGTAGAGCCTCCTCGTAAGGTGGATTTGTTATCTATAAAGAGCTTTGTGGAAAATATTAAGAGATAACATTTAAAAGAGATATAAAAAGATTAAGTAATCTTTCCATGTTATAAGTAATAGCTTGGTGTATATGATGGTTATTAATGGAGGCTTTACGGTAAAAAGAGCAAAATTCCTTGTCGTGACATTGCTATAAAAAAAGTTATAGTTGTGAAGAAAAGTTGTTTCTTATAATGTTTTTTACTTGTAGAAAATGTTTTTTAATGATAAAAAAGCATTATATGAGTAAGAAAAATAATTTATTTTTATATTGTTTTTAATCTATTTTTGTTTTAAAAATAGGTTATTTTTATTTTCTATATATATGTTATAGCCATATAAAACGTTGTTTTTCCTTATTATATATGTTGTCTTTTAAGGTTTAAACATCATATTATGATTTAAAAAGGTGTTATATATTATAGCTTTACTGTTAGAAGTTATTTTAGCGATAAAATGAGATGCTATTTATAAAGGCTGTAAAGTTTTTTTTAGCAGAGTAAAGTTTTATGTAATACTTTTTATATTTATATAGTGCAAAAAACGATATTTTCACTTGTCTTTATCACTTTTTATTATTACATTTGCAAATGTAAACCATTTTGTATAATTATATGGACGATTATTACGCGGAAAGTTTCAATAATTTATTTTAGCGTGAGGATTGTGTTTGAATTACATTAATCCTCTGTAGTTTTTAATATTTGAGGATTATATTAATGAAAACATATTGGAATATTAATGGCAATTTAAATGCTATTAAAGAATGGCAGCCTAATTGTTGGATACAAGTAACTTGTCCAACTGAAGAAGATCAACAAGACTTAATAGAACGGTTTAATATCCCAGATTATTTTCTTTCGGATATTAGTGATACAGATGAGCGTGCGCGTTATGAATATGATGATGGGTGGATGCTTATCATTTTGCGTATTCCTTATGTAAAGGAAGTGCGTTCGCGTACTCCTTATACTACTGTGCCTCTTGGTATTATTCATAAGAAAGATGTAACAATTACTGTTTGCAACTTTGAAACGAACATGATGATAGATTTTGTATCTTATCAGCAGAAGCGTAGGGAAGGTTTTACCGACTATGTGGATCTTATTTTTCGTGTATTCCTTTCGTCTGCAGTGTGGTATTTGAAGCGATTGAAACAGATAAACACATTGATAGAAAAGGCAAAACGCAATCTTGATAAAGGTGTTAATAATGAGAGCTTGATAGGTTTGAGCAGGTTGCAAGATTCGCTTACATACTTTATAACCTCTATACGTGGTAATGAAAATTTGTTAGCTAAGTTGAAATTTAAGCTGCAAGTAGATGAGCTTGATGCCGATTTGATAGAAGATGTAAATATAGAAATGAGTCAGGCTCGTGAGACAACAAGTATTTATTCTGATATTTTAGAATCGACAATGGAGACGTATTCCAGTATTATTAATAATAATATGAACACTGTGATGCGTACCTTAACTTCAGTTTCTATTATTATGATGTTACCTACACTTATATCATCTTTGTTTGGTATGAACCTTGTGAATGGGTTAGAAAGAAATCTTTGGGGCTTTCCAATAGCGATATTACTTTCTTTTGTAGTATCAGGAGCTTCTTGGTGGCTTTTACGTCATAAACGGTTATTGTAAGAAAATTAATAATAAAAATAAGTATAAATTAGGTATATTCGAACTTTTTAATTAAGTTTGCATGTTGTAATAAAAGTGATAAATAGTTAGCCTTTAAATAAGGTTAGTTTATTCATATATTTTTTGGTAACCCGAATCATAAACTAAAATGTTTAATTGATGGACTCTCAAGAGAAGAACCTTGAAAAAGGTATAGAAGAAGATAGTAAGACAACTAAGTTGTACGGATCTAAGAAAGAAGTTTTAGAACGTTTGAAAGAGATTGTAGCAAGTGATGATGCTCCAAGTAAAGCTGAGGTAGACCATTTGAAAGCTGCTTTTTACAAAATTCTTTTTGCAGAACGAGAAGAGCAGCAAAAGGCTTTCTTAGAAGGAGGAGGTGATCCTAATAAATATACTTACCTTCCTGATGAAGACGAGGAGGCTTTTAAAGCTGAGATGATATTAGTAAAAGAGAAGCGTCAGCAAGCCTTTTTGGCACAAGAAGAACAGAAGCAAGATAATCTTAAGCGGAAGGAAGCTATTATAGAGCGTATAAAGGCCATGATAACTACTCCTGAAGAGGTAAATGAAAATTTTTCAGAGTTTAAGAAACTTCAACAAGAGTGGAAAGATATAAAAAACATTCCAGCTGATAAAGTAACAGAAATGTGGCGTAATTACCAGCTTTATGTGGAGCAGTTTTATGATCTTTTAAATCTTAATCGTGAAGCTCGAGAGTATGATTTTAAGAAGAATTTAGAGAAGAAAACTCAGCTTTGCGAGTCAGCAGAGAAGCTTACAGAGGAAGAAGATGTAGTAAGTGCTTTTCATCAATTGCAAGAGTTACATCAAGAATATCGAGAAACAGGACCTGTAGAAAAAGATGTTCGTGATGAGATTTGGAATCGTTTTAAAGCTGCGAGCACTATAATAAATAAACGTCATTTGCAGCATTTTGAGGAACTTCGTGCAAAAGAAGAAGACAATTTGGCTAAGAAGACAGCTTTGTGTGAGCAGTTAGAGGATATTATCAAAAAAGAAAATACTAAGTCTTCCGATTGGGAGGAGCATACAAAGCAGATAATGGATCTTCAGGCAGAGTGGAAAGAAATAGGGTTTGCTCCGAAGAAGATGAATGTGAAGATATTTGAGCGTTTTCGTTCAGGTTGTGATGAGTTCTTTACGCGTAAGGGAGAGTATTTTAAGGAGTTGAAGAAAAAATATGCAGAAAACCTTGAAAAGAAGCAATCTCTTGTAGAACAAGCTAAGTCTTTAGCTAAGTCTACTGATTGGAAGGCTACAACAGATAAGCTGGTAGCTTTACAAAAGGAGTGGAAAACTATAGGGATAGTTCCAAAGAAAATAGGTGATGAGCTATGGAATACTTTTATAGGTGCTTGCAACGAGTTTTTTGAAGCTCGCAATTCTGCACATCAAGGTGTATATTCTCAGGAAAAAGAAAACCTAAAGCAGAAGCGTAGCGTTATAGAAGAATTGAAGCAGCTATATGCTAATATTTCTGAAGCAACACAGGAACAAGTAAAGAACCTTACTGAGAAGTATAATAACATAGGTCATGTTCCTTATCGTGATAAAGATAAATTATATAAAGAGTATCATGATGTGTTAGACAATCTTTATAGTGCTTTACATATAAGTGAAGCTAACAAGCGTGTAGATAGTTTTAAGAATAATATTAAGAAAGTAGCAGAGCGTGGTGTTAGTGCTTTAGATAATGAGCGTAATAAATTGATGCATCGCTATGAGAAATTGAAGCAAGAAATTAATACTTATGAAAATAATTTAGGCTTCTTAAATATTAGTTCTAAAAAAGGTAATAGCCTTATAGATGAGATGAATCGTCGTATAGAGCGGCTTAAGGCAGATGTAGAAGAAATTAAACAAAAGATAAAGGCTATAGATGCAGAAAATAAGTAAGCACAAGTAGTTTGATTTTTTATATATGGAGGTATTTAAATGCTTTATAAGTATTATAAAATACCTCCTTATTTTATATTCTTAAAGCTTTAAAAGGCTGCTCTATATTTGTCTTCATTTTTATCTTCAAGCATAGAAAGATAGCTATTATAGCGGCTTTCAGCAATATAATGTTCTTCTAAAGCCTTTCTAACAGCGCATCCAGGCTCATGTGTATGCGTGCAATTAGAAAAACGACAATGTTTAGAAAACTTAAAAAACTCTTTGAAATAACTCGTTAGCTCCGTCTTTTCTATATCGAATGTACCAAATCCTTTTATACCCGGCGTATCTATAATATAGCCTCCTTCAGGTATTTCTAACATTTCGCTGAATGTAGTTGTATGTATGCCTGTGTTATGAGCATTAGAGATGCTTGCTGTTCGTAACTTAATATGTGGTAAAAGAGCATTGATAAGTGTCGATTTCCCCACACCACTGTTACCACTTAATAATGTTACTTTATTTTTTAGCAAAGGTTTTAATAGATTAGAGTTAAACGGAGTTGCTTCTTTTGCATTTGCTTGTATTTCAAAACATTTATAACCAATATTTTCATAGAGGTTTATCATTGCTTTTTGATAGTGTAATTCATCTTGGTTTAACAAGTCTATTTTGTTAAAAACAAGTATTACAGGTATGCGATAAGCCTCAGCACCCGCTAAAAAACGATCTATAAAAGTAGTAGATGTTTCAGGATAATTAGTAGTAACTATAAGGAAGGCTTGGTCAATGTTCGATGCTAAAATATGGCTTTGTTTTGATAAATTAGATGATTTTCTGATGATATAGTTTCGCCTGTCTTCTATTTCGGATATGAAAGCCGTACCCTCTTGATTGGTAATTATTTTCACATAGTCTCCTACGGCAATAGGATTAGTTGAGCGAATGCCTTTTAATCGGAAATTGCCCTTTATCTTACTTTCTATGATTTGCCCATTCTCTGTCTTTACGCTATACCAGCTACCTGTGTTTTTAATTACTAATCCACGCATTCACTTGATGTTATAATATAATATACCCCTTTAAGTTATTATCTTTTATACATAATTCTTAAAGGGGGCATTTGTTGTTTTATACAGTCATTACCTCTTTTTCCTTAGCAGCAAGTAGGTCTTCTACTTGTTTTATGTATTTATCATGCACTTTCTGTAAGTCAGATTCTGCATCTTTTTCTAAGTCTTCAGATAATCCTTCCTTAATGGCTTTCTTTAAAATCTCTTTAATGTCAGTGCGCACATTACGAATTTGGATCTTAGTTTTTTCACCTATCTTGTTACACTGTTTAACAAGCTCACGGCGACGTTCTTCTGTAGGTTGGGGCAAATTTAAACGTATCATCTCACCATTATTCTCTGGAGTTATACCAACATCAGAATCCATTATGGCCTTTTCAATATCTTTAATAGCTTTTCTGTCCCATGGCTTAATAGCTATGGTACGTGCATCTGGTACCATTACAGTGGCTACTTGGTTTAAAGAAACCATTTGCCCATAAGAGCTAACGCGTACGCTGTCAAGTATAGCGACATTAGCACGACCTGCACGGATACGTTGTAACTCTTCGTCAAGATACATTACTGCCATGTTCATACGCTCTTTTGCTTCTTTTAAAGTCTCTTTTACGTCTATCATATTCTATTGTTGTATTTAATTTATCTTTGTACAAAAATATATATTAATTCAGAATTTCACAAGAAAACATTCTGTTTTTTAAGTGTTACTTTTTATTTTTCTATGTTGCTATCTTTTATTATCATAATAAAGTGTTGAAGATAATAATTCTTTATTCATCTCTTGAGGCTAATTCTTCACTTACCATATTTGTAAGCTCTACAAATTGTTTTATGCTCAATTGTTCTGGTCGCTTTGTCATTATGTCTTGTTTGAAGAAAACTTCTGAGGTAGAGTAGCTTTTGATTATTTGTTTAAGACTAACTCGAAGCATTTTTCGTCTTTGATTAAACACTGTTTTTACCAATCTTTTAAATAGGTTTTCATCGCAGCCTAAAGAGGTAACTTTATTGCGTGTCATACGAATAACAGCACTTTTTACTTTGGGAGGAGGATTAAAAACAGTCTCGTCTACCGTGAAAAGATATTCCACATCATACCATGCTTGTATTAATATCGAAAGAATGCCATAAGTTTTATTACATGGCTTTGCTGTCATACGAATAGCAACTTCACGTTGTATCATACCTGTGCAGCATGGAATAAGATCTTTATAATCGAGCATTTTAAAGAAAATTTGTGAAGAAATATCATATGGGTAGTTGCCTGTTAGTACAAATTGTTTACCATAGAATATATTCTTTAAATCCATTTTAAGGAAATCTTTTCCTATGATGTTTTCTCGTAAATTAGGGAATCTGTCATTAAGATATTTTACACTCTCGGCATCTATTTCTACTACTTTTATTTCTCTATGCTTTTCAACAAGATATTGGGTAAGTACTCCCATACCTGGTCCTATCTCTAAAATAGGAATATTGGGATAAGAATCTACAGTGTCGGCAATGCGCTTAGCAATGCTGAGGTCGGTTAAAAAGTGCTGTCCGAGATTCTTTTTTGGTTTAACTAATTTCATAAATTTTCTTTATTATGCTACAAAGATACTTATTTTCTTTTGTATTTAAATGCATTTTATCTATCTTTGCTCTTATAATGGTGATAAGTAAGATTATTAATAATATAGTAAAGATAGTATTCCCACTTGTTTTGGGAGGTGCTATTCTTTATTGGATGTATCGGGATTTTGACTTTTCTAATATCCGAAAGATATTGCTTTATGAAATGGATTGGGTCTGGATGCTTCTTTCTCTACCATTTGGAATAATGGCTCAAGTATTTCGAGGGTGGCGTTGGAAACAAGTATTAGAACCTGTAAATGAGCGGCCTCGTATATCAGTTAGCATTAATTCTATATTTATTTCTTATGCTGTTAGTTTGTTAATTCCTCGTATTGGAGAGTTTGCTCGTTGTGGAATTTTGCATAGATATGATAGAATAAATTTTCCTAAGGCATTAGGAACTGTGGTAACTGAGCGTGCTGTAGATACTTTAATAATATTATTAATAACAGCTTTAGCTTTTGTTTTGCAGATTAGAGTATTTGCTAATTTCTTTTTAAAGACGGGTACACGTCTTGATAATATATTAGAAATGTTTACACCAATGGGGTGGGGAGTTACAGCTATTTGTGGCATAGCTGCTATTTTATTATTATATATTATTTTTAAAAAGTTCTCATTAAACAATAGAATAAGTAATACTTTTTCAGGTATTTGGCAAGGGGTTTTATCATTGAAAGGTGTTAATAATGTTCCATTATTTCTTTTTTTTAGTTTTGCTATTTGGATAAGTTATTTTTTTCATTATTATCTTACTTTCTTTTGTTTTGCTGAAACTTCTCATCTTGGTCTGACTTGTGCCATAGTAAGCTTTGTAGTAGGCTCAATAGCTGTTATTGTTCCAACACCAAATGGGGCAGGACCTTGGCATTTTGCTGTAAAAACGATGTTGATACTTTATGGTGTAAATGATATTCATGCACTTTATTTTGTGTTAATAGTGCATACTATTCAAACATTCTTGGTAATTTTGTTAGGAATATATGCATGGATAGCACTTAGTTTTACAAAAAAAGCAATATTAACAAATAACTAACCTTTAAAATTTTAAGAAATGAGTGAAATTAGAAAATTAAAGCCTGAAGGGCTATGGAGAAACTTTGATGAGTTAACAAAAGTACCTCGTCCATCAGGACATACAGAGAAGGTGCGTAAGTTTTTAGTAGACTTTGGTAAGCAGATAGGCATAGAGGCTTTTGTAGACACTGCAAATAATGTTATTTTTAGAAAACCAGCTACTCCTGGTTATGAGAATAGAAAGACAGTAGTTTTGCAAGCACATATAGATATGGTGCCGCAGAAAGCTCCAAGCAGTAGTCATAACTTTGAAACAGACCCTATCCAAACTCGTATTATAGATGGATGGGTTTATGGTACAGATACCACACTTGGTGCAGATGATGGGCTTGGTGTAGCTGCTATTATGTCTATAATGGAGTCGAAAGACTTAAAACATGGTCCTCTTGAGGCTGTTCTTACCAATGATGAAGAAACAGGGATGTATGGAGCAAACGATCTTCCTACTGATGTTTTGACAGGTGATATATTGATGAATCTTGATTCAGAAACATGGGGCAAGTTTGTTATTGGGTCAGCTGGTGGTGTTGATATTGACACTTCTTTAGAGTATAAGGAAGTAGAAAATACTTATGATGCTGCAGTTAAGATTACTTTAAAGGGGCTAAGAGGTGGTCATTCTGGTTTGGAAATAAATGAAGGTCGCGCCAATGCAAATAAGGAAATGGCTCGCTTAGTACGTAAAGCAATATCAGAGCTGGGAGCTCGTTTAGTTTCTTGGGATGGTGGAAACATGCGTAATGCTATTCCTTTTAAAGCTGAGGTTGTACTTGCCTTGCCAAAGGCTAATGTAAAGTCTTTAGAGAAGATGGTAGCCAAGCAGCAAGAGTTAGTAGCAGATGAGTTTAAGTTGATAGAGAAAAACGTTGAGTTCTTATGTGAATCAGTTGATATTCCTAAGACTCTTGTTCCTGTAGAAATTCAGGATAACTTGATTAATTCTATAACAGCTTGCCATGATGGCGTTCTTCGTTTTATTCCTGCTTATCCTGATGTAGTTGAAACATCTTCTAATCTTGCTATTATCAATATTACTTCTAACAAGGCAAGCTTCAAGATTCTTGTTCGTTCAAGTCGTGAAGACATGAAAGAGGTATTAGTCAATCGTATTATATCTTGCTTTGATATGGCAGGTATGAAGAGTGTAGCAAGTGGTAGTTATGGTGGTTGGGATCCTAACCCTAATAGTGAAATTCTTAATCTATTAAAAAAGATTTATAAGGATCAGAATGGTGAAGATGCCATTGTACAGGTAGATCATGCAGGCTTAGAATGCTCTATTATTTTAGGTAAGTATCCTAATATGGATGTTGTAAGTTTTGGTCCTACTATCCGTAGTCCTCATACATCTACAGAAAGGGCAGAAATATCTTCTTGTGAGCCTTTCTGGAAACTTCTTGTTAAGTCTTTAGAAGAAATTCCTGTGAAAAATAGATAAATTGATATAAAAAAAATCCCTTCTGCTCTATTTTCCTTTTTATGTAAGAGCAAGAAGGGATTTTTTATTCACCATTTATTGGCAAATTCTCTAATAGTTTTATAAAGAACATTAGGTTTTTCTTTTAGTAATAGTTTGTCAGGTAAAGGACCGCTATTAATAGCTACCGTATAACATCCTGCAGCAACTCCAGCGCGAATGCCAAGTGGCGCATTTTCTATTACTATACCCTCATGGGGTAAAATTTCACCTGCTTTTTGCAAGCCCATCAAGTAAGGATCAGGATTAGGTTTGCCTCGTTTTACATCATAAGCAGTTGTTATATTGTTATTTGTAATAAATCTTCCAAAATCGTTTTTTAATCTCTCTATTAAAGGTAATTGAGCACTACCTGTAACAATACCTATTTTTAATCCACTTTTGCATATTTTTTCCATTAAGTCGATTACACCATCAAAAATGGGAGCCTCCTTCATTTCGTGGAAATAGTGCGTCTTTACATCATATATTTTTTGTGCTTCTATTTCTGATATTGTTTTGCCTTGTTGTGCTTTTACATATGAACGAATAGTATCTACTCCACGTGCTCCTTCAGTGGCATAGGCATCTGCCATAGTGAAATGAATGCCAAACTCATTCATAGCCTTTTGCCATGCTACGGCATGGTTGGGCATAGAATCATATAGTACTCCGTCCATATCAAAGAGTACTACTTTATACAGGCTATTCTGCATAGTGTTTTATAAAAATATATTCCCAGTCAAGATATTATTAACTTGACTGGGAAAAAGGAATAATTATTTATCAGAAGTCAATCTTTCTTGTATAGCTTTGCTTTCTGCCTCATATCCTGGTTTATTGAGTAAAGCAAACATATTCTTTTTATAAGCTTCTACACCTGGTTGATTAAATGGGTTAATATCCATGATTAAGCCACTAATGCCACATGCTTTTTCAAAGAAATATATTAGTTGTCCAAGATAGTATTCATTAAGTGTGGGAACACTTACGCGTATATTAGGTACGCCACCGTCTACATGTGCAAGTCTGGTTCCAAGTTCTGCCATTTTGTTTACTTCATCTACCCGTTTACCTTCTAAGAAATTTAATCCATCGAGGTTTTCATTATCATGTGGAAATAGTAGGGTAGAGTTTGACTGTTCTACTGATATTATAGTTTCAAAAATAGACCGTTCACCCTCCTGAATCCATTGACCCATAGAGTGTAGGTCTGTTGTAAAATCACAAGCAGTAGGGAAAATGCCTTTATGATCTTTACCTTCACTTTCTCCATAAAGTTGTTTCCACCATTCTGCAAAATAGTGTAGTTTAGGCTGAAAATTAGCTACAATTTCTATCTTTTTACCTGCTTGTGCATATAATCCTTGTCTTACAGCAGCATAACGTGCAGCTATATTATTAGCAAAAGGTACATCTGTGCCAGTTTCCTTTTCCATATCTTTAGCCCCTTCTACCAAAGCTTTAATATCAAATCCTGCAACGGCAATTGGTAAAAGTCCCACTGGTGTTAGAATGGAAAATCTACCTCCAACATTATCTGGTATTACAAATGATTTGTAACCCTCTTGTGTAGCTGTAATACGAGCTGCACCTTTCTTTTTATCAGTAATAGCTACAATAACGTCTTTTGAAAATTCTTTTCCAAATTGATCTTCACACTGTTTCTTTAATAAGCGAAAAGCCAGAGCTGTCTCTGTAGTGGTACCAGATTTAGAAATATTTATAACGCCAAATTTTTTATCCTTTAGGTAAGTAGTTAGCTCAAATAAATAGTCTTCACCTATGTTGTTACCTGCAAAAAGAATAGTAGGATTTTTCTTGTCTTTTATCAGCCATGCAAAGCTGTTATTTAATCCCTCTATTACAGCACGAGCACCAAGATAAGAACCTCCGATGCCAGCCACTACTATTACTTCGCATTTTTTGCGTAAAGTATCAGCTACATTTTCTATTTCTGTTAGAAAAGCTGTAGTTATACTTGACGGTAGGTGTAGCCAACCTAAAAAGTCGTTACCTGCGCACGTTCCTTCTTCTAAAGCTACTTGTGCAGCAGCTACTTGTGGAGCATATGCTTCTATTGTCCCAGGATTAAGAAACTGGGTAGCTTTCGTAATGTCTAATTTAATACTTTCCATTTTTTATCTAAATGAGTCTGTTAATAAAATTATTTCTTGTTTCACATCAGCTTTTTTGTATAAAATATTATACATAGAACTTAGTATTGGCATTTTAGCCTGTATATCTTTATTTATCTCATACATGCATTTTGTGCCATAATAGCCTTCGGCTATCATTTGCATCTCTATTTGTGCCGATTTAATGCTGTAACCTCGTCCAATCATAGTGCCAAAAGTACGATTACGTGAAAAATTACTATATCCTGTAACTAATTGATCACCCATATAAACACTATCAGAGATAGTTCTGTTTATAGGTGCTATTGTGGTAAGAAATAGTTCCATTTCTGCTATGGCATTAGATAAAAGTACGGCTTGGAAATTGTCACCATATTTTAATCCATCACAGATACCTGCTGCTATAGCGTATACATTTTTTAGTACGGAAGCATATTCTATACCTAAGACATCATTAGAGGTTTTTGCTTTAATATAATTAGAACGTAATATCTTACAGATATTTTCAGCCTTTTGCTCATTAGAACAGCCCACTGTAAGATATGTTAATCGCTCCATGGCAACCTCTTCTGAGTGAGAAGGACCACCTATAATTGCTAATTGTTCATAATTTACCTTGAACTTTTGATGTATATATTCAGAGCAAGTAAGATTCTCACCTGGTACTAATCCTTTAATTGCAATAATTATATTTTTGTCTTTTATGTTGATGGTAATCTTATCGAGCAGATCTTTTAGATAAGGTGAAGGTATTACAAAAATGAGAGTATCAAAATCATTAATAATTTTGTTAATATCTGTATAGAAATCTATTTCATCTATATTAAAATGTGTGCTTGTAAGATATCCAGGATTATGTCCGTATAGTTTAAAGTTTGATATCTTTTCTTGGCTACGCATATACCACCCTATGTAATGAGTGTGCTCTATAACTATTTTAGCAATAGCTGTTGCCCAACTACCACTTCCTATAATAGCAACATTACCTATGCTGCCATTTGTTTTTTTATAGAATGGTAGCTGCCAACGTCGTCTGAATAGCTTTGAAAAGAAAGACATATTTTTTGTATTATTGTTTTGCTTTATCTATCCACTGTTGTATAATGGGTATTGAAGGTTTTTCATACCCAAGCTTATATTTTTTATTTATCTCGCCAATTTTTTGTTGTAAACCTTGTGCGTTTTCATCTTTTATATCAGAAATAAGATTGAAACCTGCTTTGCGAAGTACATATACCCAATTTTCGCTAACGCCAATATTTCCCCATTCCTTTATACTACTTTGTGGAATTTTTGCTTCTGGCTTCATCTGAGGGAAGAGTAATACTTCTTGTATATATTCTTTGCCAGTCATTAACATAACAAGGCGATCTATTCCAATACCAATTCCTGATGTAGGCGGCATTCCATATTGTAGAGCACGCAAGAAATCTTGATCTATAATCATAGCTTCATCATCTCCTTTATCTGCTAATTTCATTTGTTCTATGAAACGTTCTTCTTGATCTATAGGATCATTTAGCTCAGAATAGGCATTTGCAAGCTCTTTCCCATTTACCATTAGTTCAAAACGTTCTGTGAGACCAGGTTTTGAACGATGTGTTTTGGTTAAAGGAGACATTTCTATAGGATAATCAGTAATAAAAGTAGGTTGTGTATAAGTTCCTTCGCAGAACTCACCGAATATTTCGTCTATCAGCTTACCTTTACCAAAGCTCTCATCAATATCTTCCAAACCTAGTTTGCTAACAGCAATATGACGAATTTCATCTTCGTTCTTACCATAAAGATCAAACCCTGTCTTTTCTTTGATAGCATCTAGTATAGGTAAGCGTTTAAATGGTGCTTTAAAGTTTATTGTCTTATTGCCTATTTGTACTTCAGGCTTACCGTTTACTGCTATACAAATTTTTTCTAATAGTTGTTCTGTAAATGTCATCATCCAGTTATAGTCCTTGTATTGAACATATAGTTCCATACAAGTAAACTCTGGATTATGGAAACGATCCATACCTTCATTGCGAAAGTTTTTCCCTATTTCATATACTCCTTCAAATCCACCAACTATTAATCGTTTTAAGTATAGTTCAGTAGCAATACGCATATACATGTCGGTATTAAGAGCATTAAAATGAGTTATGAAAGGTCGTGCACTCGCCCCACCTGCAATAGTTTGCAATGTAGGCGTTTCTACTTCAGTATAACCAGCATTATCAAAAAATTGGCGCATTGTGCGTAGAACAGTTGCACGTTTGAGAAAAGTATCTTTGACATTATCGTTAACAACTAAGTCTACATAGCGTTGACGATAGCGTTGTTCTGGATCATCAAATTTATCATATGCTTCGCCATCTTTATATTTTACGATAGGTAAAGGTTTCAAGCTTTTAGAAAGTAGGCTGAGTTCACGAGCATGCACTGATATTTCGCCCATCTGAGTCTTAAAAACAAAACCTTTAATTCCAATAAAATCACCAATATCAAGTAACTTTTTAAAAACCTTGTTGTATAGTTCTTTATCCTCACCAGGACAAAGATCGTCGCGGGTAATATATACTTGAATCCTACCTTTACTATCTTGAAGCTCTATGAAAGAAGCTTTGCCCATTATTCTACGCCCCATCATACGACCTGCAATAACAACCTCGCGTTGTTCTCCTTCTGTAAATTGCTCTTTTATATCTATAGAATATGCATTAGTGGGATATTCAGCAGCAGGATAAGGATTTATACCCATATCGCGTAATTCTTGCAAGCTTTGGCGGCGACCAATCTCTTGCTCTGATAATTCTAAAACATTCATAGTTTTTCTATCTTATCAATATATTTCATTTAATATTTTATATAATATTGCAAAGTTACTAATAATCGCTGTAATATTTGCATAAATTTGACAGTTTAATATAAGTATATAATATTTGTAATCTTTGCGTGATATAGCCTATTTAAGTATTAATATTAAGATATTTTTAGAAAGGATATTATAATATAAAAATAGAGGATATGTTTAACTTTTCACACATCCTCTATATTTTGCTTATAAAACTATTAGTATATATGTAATAGCTTTAATATTAGAACTGATAGCTATTTAAAAGTTATGCTAAATAAGCATTAACCATCCATACAGATTTTTCTTGTCCTACAAGGAAATCGCTCATCATAGCTGTAGTAACCTCATCATTTGCTTCTTCTGCAGCTGCTATAATTTCTCGCTCTTTTGCAATTAAAACTTTTAAAGTATCAAGGATTAATTTCATACCTTCTACTTCATTTACTTTGTTATTTTCTTCTTTAAGTGTAGCAACTTTTAAAAGCTCACTAAAACGATTTTCAGGCTTGCTATCAAGTTGTAACAAACGTTCTGCAACTTCATCTATTTTCTCAGCAACATTGTTATATTGATTTTCATATTCTGCATGTAACTGGAAAAAGCTCTTACCTTTTACATTCCAATGCAATCCACGTAAATTCATGTAATACACATGAAGATCTGCTAAAAGCTGATTAAGACCATTAACTACTCCTTCTATTTTTGTTTTGTCTAATGCTAAAACATCTAAATTTTTCATTTTTCTTTTTTTTTATTAAGTTATATAATTTAATTAAAAACCTTGAAACAATATGTAGCAAGGATTGTTACCATATAGAGTTTTTTTCATAGTTAAAATCAAACTCTAATTAAATAACATTACAAAGATACGAAAAATAAATAAAAGAATTTATTATTTTAATAAGATTTTTGAAAAGTACTTTTATTTTAGAATTTAAATATTATTGTATATTTATTTAGTCCCCCCTTATAAATAGGGTGTGTCTCTTTTAGACACACCCTATTATATTTTATTACTCTGCAACAATGGGATAAATCTCAATAAATTCACCTTGGTGCTGCTGCTCATCATAGAGCAAATCTACTATCTTTTTCCCAACTTCGTCAGGCTTATGGAATCCAGGTAGAGACATATTGCCGTTAAGATCGGTAGTAGTTGGACCTGGATGAACGGTATATATTTCTATAGGGATATTGTTTTTTTGAAAATCGAAGGCAAAATGTTCGCTCATACAATTTTGTGCAGCCTTACTTGCTTTATATGCTAACGGATTCCAGTAAGGATTGGTAGAGGTGGGTACTGTGATGTTTATTATTTTGCCATTATTTTTAGATAGTATAGATATTAGTCCCTGACAAAGATAAAAAGTACCAAAGAAATTGACCTGAGTAGTTTCTATTATATCTTTTAGCTGTGTTTCATAGCTAAGTACTGACATATCTCCGGGTATACCAGCGTTGTTTATTAATAGTTTAAGGTCGGAATGTTTATCTTTTATTTCTTCACAAGTAGAGGCTATAACTGTGTAGTTAGAAAGATCCACTTTTAGATATTCTGCTTTTCCTTTGCCTATGGCGTTTAGCTTGTTTACTGCAGCTTCGCCACGTTCTTTGTTACGTGCGCCTACAAGGACATGCCAGCCCCTTTTTATCAACTCTTTAGCTATTCCATATCCTATGCCTTTATTGGCACCTGTTACTAATGCTTTATTCATAATTTTATCAAATTAGTTGTTTTAAAACTTATATTTTTAATCAAATCTTTATGTTTATACCTATTTTTTACCCCTTTTTGTGAGAGTAGTAGTAATAATAATGAATAAAATAAATAAGGGTATATTTCCTAAGCCTCTTGTTTTATTCTCTGCGTAGATTTTAGGCGTTTACGTTCTTCCAACATATCTTTAGCGCGTTGCTCTGCAAGTATAGCTGCTTTACTTGTGGCTTCTTCTTCTGGCTTAATACGCATAGTTTTTGCAATGTTAATCAAATCTTTTACAGCTTCACCTCCTGCTATAAGTCCTGCTGTAGCTGGTACCCACGCATTAGAACTTGGAATAGTATGTCGTTCGGTGCATTTGCGCATATTTTTATCAGGGCATATGCAATGGAACGCACAGCTTATTTCTGGTTGTTCTATGCTTTCTAAAGGCTCTTCAGGACTATAAACTACCTTTAGATGTTTGATTTTAGTCTTTCGAAGTTTTTTGCGAATAACCTTTGCTAATGGGTCATTAATAGTTTTAAATATATCAGTTACCTCAAACTTAGTAGCATCTATCTTATAAGCAGCGCCCATACATGATAATATAGGTATCTTTAGTTCATAACAGCGATATATAAGGTCGAGCTTTGCAGTAACAGTGTCTATACAATCGACAATATAATCGTAGTGATCGAAATCGAATTGAGTAGCGTTATCGGGTAAATAGAAAGTTTGGTATTTGCGTACTATACAGCGTGGATTTATGGATAGTATGCGTTCTTCGGCTATATCTACCTTAAATTTTCCTACTGTTTTTGTAGTAGCTAACAACTGTCTGTTTACATTGGTCAAACATACACGATCATCATCTATAATATCTATTGCTCCTACACCGCTACGTGCCAGAACTTCCACTACATATCCTCCTACACCTCCTACTCCAAACACAGCCACTCTGCTACCATGAAGGGTATTAATGGCAGGCTTGCCCAGTAATAATTGTGTTCTTGAAAATTGGTTTTGCATTTTTAAGGGTGTTTACTAATATTTATTTATATTGTTATGTCTGCTTTATAATATACTAACAAGGTTATGGTGTTATGGATATTACACATTTTTTACTAACTTTATTTTAGTTGGCTCTACTGTGATCAAATGTTTTTTATACAAGTCACCAATGGCTTTTTTATATACTTTTTTAGATACCTGAAATTGGTATTTAATGTCTTCGGCATTACTTTTATCACCAAGGTTACATTCTCCATTATGTGCTTTAAGATATTCTAATAATCTTTCAGCAAAGCTGATAGCATATTGTTGTCCAATAGGCTGTAGAGTGCAGTCTATTTTGCCATCAGTACGTATATTTGCAATATATCCTTTTAATTTATCTCCTGTGTGAATACGCTTAAAAACCTGATCTTCGTATATTAATCCTGCGTATTTATTGTCTACGATAACTTTAAAACCTAAGTCGATCTTTTGCCAAATAAGCAAGTCCACCTCCTCGCCATGTTTATATGTTGGAAACTCTTTAGAGAGAAAATGTTCTACCTTTGCTGATGCCACTAAGCGATAAGTCTCTTTATCAATATACATAAATATAATATACGAATTGCCTATTTCCATGCGTCTTTTTTGCTCACGGAAAGGGCAAAACAGATCTTTTGTAACGCCCCATGATAAGAATGCGCCATATTCATTTACCCACGAGCATGATAAATAAGCAAAGCTGTTAACTGTAGCTAATGGTTTTTCGGTAGTGGCTATGGGGCGCTCGTCCTGATCAAGGTAAACGAGTACTTCTACCTCATCACCTATGTTTGCACCTTGTGGTATATATTTTTGTGGCATTAAAATATCGCCAGCCTTACCACCATCGAGATAAACGCCAAATTCTTCTCCAAAACCCTCACGAAGAGCTTTCTTTACTATGGTGAGTTTGTTGAAGGTTCCTAATTCTATTGTTTTCATGTCTTGTCGTCCTTTTTAATTTGTTTATAAATATGTTATTGCTTATTTTTATGAGCAAGTTAGTCTTCTTTAGAAGGCTGTTGCCTACTAGTATCAGATATTATTATACCATCTTTGAGATGTATGGTTCTGTCGGTAATACTTGCCAATCCTTCATCGTGTGTAACAACAACGAACGTTTGTCCAAACTGATCTCTTAGGTCGAAGAAAAGCTGATGTAGCTCTGCTTTATTCTTTGAATCTAAACTTCCAGATGGTTCGTCTGCAAGTATTACAGCAGGGTTGTTTACGAGCGCTCGTGCTACTGCAACACGTTGTTTCTCACCTCCAGATAGCTCTTGAGGCTTATGGTTAGCACGATCTGTAAGACCTAAAAAGGCTAACAACTCTTTACCTCTAACTTTAGCTTCTTTAGAGCTTTTACCTGCTATATAGGCAGGAATCATTACATTTTCGAGTGCAGTAAACTCAGGTAAAAGTTGGTGAAACTGAAAAACAAAGCCTAAATGCTTATTACGGAAATCGCTCAATTTATTAGTAGAGAGGCTGTTTATATCTATTCCATCTACTATTACCTTTCCTTCATCTGCTTTGTCGAGCGAGCCAATTATTTGTAATAATGTAGTCTTACCAGCTCCTGATGGGCCTACAATACTTACAACTTCACCCTTGTTTATGTGCAAATCGATACCTTTTAGTACCTCAAGCGAACCAAAACTCTTAGTAATTCCTTTTATATCTATCATTGTTATAAATTTTTCTTATGTATCCATTCACTTGCTACCTCATAAACGCTACGTTCCTCTGTATGTTGAGGCTCAGCAAAAGTCATTGTGTCTAAATTGTTACCATATTGATCAGGGAAGATAATCATTATAGTTTTACCCTTAAAATATTTGTTTATCTCATTGGGCAGATCGTCCATTGCTGCTTTATATGAGATAGTTCCTTTACGGGCAGTAATGATAACAAACATATGATCATGTTTTACGTTCATAGCTTTTATAGGCAATTCGTTCCAATGCTCCATCTGTTCGTATTCAGCGCGCACACTTGGATAGTTGTTTATTACATATTCTTTTATCAAATCGAGTGTTTCTTGTCTGGCATCGAATACTATCCTACACTCCATATTTTCTGCCATTCGGGCTAAACGCTCTAACCAACGATAAAAGCCCGGTTCGTATTCTGCCCTTGAAGGTACTGCTACCTGGATACGGCGTATAGTATTTAGAGGTTGCTTAATACGTGCTATAATAATCTGACGATTGAGCCTATGATATACACTACGTGCAAATTCTCCCCAAAAGCCACCATGCTGCTGATGATGAAAATGAAGCCCCATTACTATTTCAGATGCTTGATTTTCCTTAAAAGCATACATAATGCCGTTTGCAATGTTTGCAGCTACACGCATCTGTGTAGATATAGGTACATCGGCAGCACTGGCATATTTATTAAGATTGTTTAGAAGCTCTATACCTTCGGCTTGTTTAGTATGTATGTTTACATCATCGTATACTACATTAAGAGCCACTATATCTCGTTTCAACTTAGGATTGCGCATCATTGTTGCGAGATTTAATAAGTGGATAGAGGTGTTAGCATATTTTACAGGGACAAGTATTTTCTCATCATTATCCACCTTTTTATCCTTAAGATCTTCTTTTTCCGATAGTCGCAACTGTTCAGCTGCTCGTTGTGTTATCATAGTAGATATTATGCAGGTAAACAGTATCATAAGCACTATACCATTGAGAACAGCATTATCAAAAAGATATTTTCCTCCGCCTATAGGCAGCTTACACCCAACCATAGCTAAGGCTATTGCACCTGCAGCATGAGCAGAGGTAAGACCAAACATCATATGCCCCGACTTTAAGGATAGCTTAAAGACCCATGTAGCAATATAAGATGCTAATGCTTTTCCTAATGTTCCAAAGACTACAAGTAATAACATTATCCATAAAATGTAAGTACTTTCAAAAAGTAATTTTACGTTTATTAGCATGCCTACTCCTATGAGAAAGTAAGGTATAAATAAGGCATTACCTGTAAACTCTAACCTGTTCATAAGAGGAGATACCTTTGGAATAAACCTGTTTAAGATAAGTCCAGAAAGAAAAGCGCCAAATATGCCTTCTACGCCGATAGCATGTGAAAGGGCTGCCGAGCCAAACATAATAGCTAAAACAAAGACAAACTGCATTACACTGTCTGAATAACGATGTAAGAACCAGCGCGCCACACGAGGAACAGTATAAAAGAGAAATGCGCTATATGCTATAAATTTTATGCTAAAGATAATCCAAAACGTTATATCTCCACTGCCTGTTACAGAGCTTGTTATAGAGGAAAGAATTATTAACGATATAAGTAAAGCAAGCATAGAGCCACCTACACTTATAGTAGTACTAACATGTTTTGTAAGGCCATAACGCCCAACGATAGGGTAGGCTATAAGCGTGTTGTCTGCCATAATGGTACTAATGAGCAAAGCTGCCATACCGCTGAAGTGAAGAAACAATGTAAAAGCACCATATATTAGCACAAATGGGCAGAGAAAGGTGAGAGCACAAAATATTATTACGCGCATGCTATTCTTTCGCAAGCCTTCCATGTCAAGCTCTAATCCTGCTAAAAACATAATATAATATAAGCCCACTTGCCCAAAAATCTCAAAGGAAGCATCTCTGCCTAATATATCAAAACCATTCTTACCTACAAGGACTCCTGCAAGCACCATTCCTATAATATGAGGAATACGGAGCTTTCCCATGATAATAGGTGAGAACAATATCATGAGGATAACGACAAAAAATATAAGCGTTGGATCTGTTATAGGAAAAAAATGAGATATATTAATCATAGTAACCACATTGTAAAAATATATGCAAAGATAGTAAAAAGATGATAGAGTAACGGTGATAATAGATGGTTTTTTGTACTTTTGCAAAGTAAAAAGACTGATAAATATATTATAATATAAAAATGAAAGTAGCTATTGTTGGTGCCAGTGGTGCCGTAGGGCAGGAATTTCTTCGCATATTGGAACAGAGAAATTTTCCTCTTGACGACTTAGTGTTGTTTGGTTCTTCACGTTCTGCAGGTAGAGAATATGCCTTTAAGGGAAAGAATTACAAGGTAAATTTGCTTCAGCATAATGACGACTTTAAGGGAGTGGATATAGCTTTTGTTAGTGCAGGAGGAGGCACATCTGCAGAGTTTGCCGATACTATAACTAAGTATGGAGCTGTGATGATAGATAATTCCAGCCAGTTTCGTCAGTGTGAAGATGTGCCATTGGTAGTCCCTGAGATTAATGCTGCTGATGCTTTAAAACGCCCTCGTGGGATAATAGCCAATCCTAATTGCACCACAATAATGATGGTAGTAGCTTTGGCTCCTATAGAAAAGCTTAGTCATATTAAGAAAATACATATTAGTAGCTATCAAAGTGCATCCGGTGCAGGAGCTGCCGCTATGGCAGAATTAGAGCAACAATATAAGGAGCTGCTAACTATAGGTAAGGTAAAAACGATAAAAAAGTTTCCTCACCAGTTAGCATATAATGTTATTCCTCAAATAGATAAGATGACCGATACCGATTATACTAAGGAGGAAATGAAGATGTTTAACGAAACTCGCAAAATAATGCACTCTGATGTACGTACCAGTGCCACTTGCGTACGTGTGTCATCTCTTCGCAGTCATTCTGAGAGTGTGTGGTTTGAAACCGAGAAGCCGTTAGCTGTAGACGATATTCGCAAGGTGTTAGCTGCTGCCGAGGGGGTTACATTGGTAGATGATCCGCAAAACTATGTTTACCCTATGCCTTTAGAAAGTGCAGGACACGATGATGTCTACGTTGGGCGAGTACGTAAAGATCTTGCTGATGATAACGGCTGTGTGTTATGGCTTACAGGCGACCAAATACGTAAAGGGGCTGCACTAAATGCTGTTCAGATAGCAGAATATCTTATCAGAGAAGGTGATATAAAGAGATAATTCTCACATATTGGTGTACAGATAATCCGTTATATACACGCTTTTTAGCGCATATATAGCGGTTTTTTTTAATGTTATTGCTTACTTATTATATAAAAAGCAAGCTGCATTAAGTTACCTTTTATTATAACTTAATACAGCTTATTTTATATCTAATACTTATCTTGTAATTTTTTAATTACAATAAAAGAAATAATTACTTTGTTATAGTAATCTCAATACTGTTAGAAAAGATTAATAATCGTTTGTAGTATTATCATTCTACAGTAACTTTTATTTCTTTAAACTTAGACGTCGCAATGGCATTAAACGTAATAGTTTTCTCTTTACCAGTCCAAATATAGGGAAAATCATCATCATTGCTACATATTAGGTTTTTAAAATTGTATGTAAGATTGCAGTAATAAGGTACGTTTATAAACTCTATACGTGTAATAAACTTACCTTCTTCTGCTGTAAATGTAAAAGCATTTTCTTTATATACTGTATAGATATTATCTATTATTCTGTTCCAATACCTATCACTATTTTTCTTTTGTGTTAGTGTTACAGGTCCTGTTACCATCTTAACATCATCGTCTAATTTACCAGCAGTCTTATCTTCTTTGGCGTCTATACTGTTAGTAGTAGGAACTTTCCATGGGTTTTCAGAGAAATTGAAAGTAAAGATAGTTTTAGTAGTTTCTCCAGTTTCACCAGGTGTAGGATTTGGTGTAGCAGCTTGACTAACTACTATACTTACCTTTACTTGTTCTTTGCTATTATCATCAGTAACAATAAGCTCGGTATTACCCGTAGAAAGCGGATTAACGGTAATGATATCGTTTTCCAAAGTAGCTGTAGCTATATTGTTATCAGTTATTTTACAACTATACTTTCCGTTTCCTTTTAATATTTTTACAGACTCTGTTTTTCCTACCTGCATATTTAGCTGAGTAGTAGAAAGTTGTAGTTTAACATCGTTTTTGTTTTCTTGCGAACCTTTTTGCTCTTCTTTTTTAGGAAGATTAAAGTCATCATTATCTTTGTTGCAACTTGTCATAAAAGCAGCAATCATAAATAAAAGGATAAATGAGAATTTGTAAAAACTGTTCATAATTATTTTTTTGTTTATTTGATTAGTTTATTATTTGTTATTTTTTTGTTGCTATAATACGTTTTATGTGTTGCGTTAAAGCTCTTTTACCTCTGCAAAGTTAGCTTTACCCCACCTTTCATCGTTACTATATTGCTCTTTGCTTCCTTTAGGTACGTAAAGTTTTTTGGTTGTTGGAGTTTTGTTAAAGATGGCAGCATTTGTTGTGGGAGGTGTTGTTGCACGACAGATAACTTCAGCAAGGTTAGAGCAACCAGTAAATGTATTTAGAAAAACTTTCTTAAGTGTAGAAGGCAGATCTACTTTTGTTAGTTTTTTACAGTTAAGAAATGCCGAATGCTTTATCTCTGTAACACCTTCTGGAATTACAATACTGGTTAAGCTTTCACAGTTATGAAAAGTTTTCACATTGATGACTTTCACTTTTTCTGGTATATTTACTTTGCTCAATTTTTTGCAATCAGCAAATAAGCCGCCTCCTATAAAGTTAACATTCTTTGGAAGTATAACCTCTGTTAGCTCTTCGCAGCTACTAAAAGCAGATAGCTCTAATCTTTCTAACGTTTCTGGGAGTGTTATGCTCTTTAGCGATTTACAACCATAAAAAGCCTGACTACCTATTAAAGATAGATTTTTAGGAAGCTGAACAGATGATAATGATTTGCAATCCTTAAAAGTAGTAGCTTTTATCTCTGTAATATTATTTGGAATAATGATAGATTCCAGACTACTGCAGGCACCAAAAGCGTTTCCTTCAATATCCTTTAAAGAAGTAGGCAACTTTATTTCCGTTAATTGATTACAACCATAAAACATGCTTTCTCCAATGGTTTCAAGACCTTCATCTAAAGTAACTTTTTGTAAATTATTACAATAAGCAAATGCGTTTGCTTTTATTTCTTTTACCGATTTAGGTATATTTACCTCTTGCAAAGCGTGGCATTGATAGAAAGCATCTTCATCTATTTTTTCTAAATTAGGAGATAAAACTACTCTATGCAACTTGTTGCAGTAAGAAAATGCCCCTTTACCAACATATTTTAATGTAGAAGGAAATATTATTTCTTGTATTGGTGTTTCTCTGAAAGCCTCAACATCTATACCTGTAATGCCTTCTTTAAGAACTATTTTGCCACCTTCTGGTATTAACTCAGCAGGCCATTTTTTAATAACATTATCTTTTATCTCAACGCCATCAGGTATCTGTGTGTCAGTTTCCTCTACAAGAATATTTACCTTTGCTTGCTCTTTACTGTCTTCATCGGTTACAATAAGTTCTGTTTCGCCTATAGAAAGCGATTTGATGGTTATAACATTGTTATTTAAAGTTGCTATAGCTATGCTGCTATCTATAACTTTACAACTATATTTTCCGTTTCCTTGTAGAATCTTTATAGATGCTTCCTGACTTGCTTTCATCAAGAGCGTAGCTGTAGAAAGTTGCAGCTTTTCATAAGTCTTAGTGCCTTGCGAACCTTTCTGTTCTTCTTTTTTTGTTGGATTAATATCATCATTGTCTTTGCTACAACTTACCATAAAAGCTGCGAACAATATTAAAGCGACAAATGAATATTTACAAAAAACTTTCATAATTACTTTTTTTTATTTGTTATTTTTATTAATTTATATTATGTGATATTATTACTTACTGTTATGAATATCTTTTTTATTTTATTCTATCTAAATGTTCTTTTCCATTTCCTTTAAACACCATTCTACGTATTTTACCTCCCACGTTATGGTCAGATTCTATAATTTCTCCGCTTTCTTTGTTTGTTGCGTTGATTATGAAAACAGAGGCACATGAATATTTTGAAGCTTTCTTATCTTCGGCAGCAACATACATTTCATTGGAATTATAAGGATTGAAGATGATTTGTTTTACCTTAAAGTTTTCACCCAAATCTATATAAGGCTTATTGCTAAAGTTTTGCGCTTCATAGTTAAAAGCGAATATTTTACCATTTTCGTTACCATAATACATTATTGGTTTTGTAGGGTTTACACCAATAGCATCGGTACTTTTTATGTTGCCATTAGACGAGATGTTAGTTAAAACAATTTCTTTTATTTTTGGATTTTTTTGTGATGTACGGGAAATAGATAATCGATAAATATTAACCTCTTTATTGCTTGTATATCCTACAAATAAGAAGTGGCGTGGCTCATAACGATTGTCAGCCAGTCCGTCTGCATATACTCCATCACAAGGTAGTAATGCCATAGGTGTAACATCACAAACAGTTTCACCTAATGCTGTCCTTCCTATTGCAGCAATATACAGTAAATGTTTCGATTTCAAATCAAAATATACACGTACCATATCGGTAGGTAAAGGTATAAAAGAACAAGCTAAATCGGCTATTTTAACGTCCTTAGGCATTTGATGATTAATTTTATCCTCAAGGAAATGATGGTTTAATGTCATTAAGTAATCCTTACCATTTCCTACGAAAAAAATCACATTAAAATCTCTATTCCACATAAAGTTTTGCCCTCCAAACGGCGCAAAAGCAAAGTTTGGATAAAATTCGCCTTTGCCATCGTATTGCACTTCTGTTTTTACTTCGAGTGTGTTAGGGTCGAGCAAGTAAACTTTTCTTGGATTATCGGTACTAATAACCACATTTAACCCATCTGTGTCTTCTATGTTGTTAGGGTTTGTAATACCTTCTCCTGTCCAGCAAAGAGCTAAAGGCTCTGTTCCTAATGTAAGGTTAGGGTTACTTTGTTTGAAAACGTTTGTAGCCATAGGTATATTACTTATGTCTAAAGCCTTATAAGCAAGTTCGGCACCTTTCTCTCCTTCAGTAAATAATAGTAACCCGCGATTGTAATCGGAGTAAACAAAGAGCTTAAACTCTATAATTTTAGCTGTTTCGTCAGCCGCCGTTACCTTTAGGAAACATGAAAAGGTGCCTAATGTAGAGCAAGTGTAATTTAATGTTTCTTCATTACTTACTTCTTTATGATTGATATTCCACTGGTAAGTAACTTTTTGTTTCTGATCGTTAGAGAACTTTATGTTTGGCTTTATTTGCAATATAGCACCTTGTTTTATGCTATATGCTTTCTCTATACCTTCAATACTACTTAGTTTTCCTTCAGTAGTTTTATGGCTCAGGTCGCTATTGTCAAAATTGTTTTCTGAACAAGCTGTTAATAATAACATTGCTATAAACAAGAGGTAGATGTTTTTTAATTTTTTCATTTTGTCTGTTTCTATTAATTAAATGTCTGTTTTTTTTTAATAAATATTTATCTAAAATATGGCACCTATACCTCCCAAGTAACATTAGGGAATATTACACCTTCTTCGGGGTGAATGTCGAAATATTCTTTTACACGTTTAAAAATGCGCAGGTATTCATATTTACGATCTTCAAACTGTTCCTTTCTTACAGGGTTACCATAATATTCTATAAATTTTTGATATTTCTTAATATTATATTCTCCTAACCAATAAGCCACAGATGTCCACCATGAAGGAATATCTAACCGGTTGTTAAATAATATTTTGGCTATTTTATGCTCCATAATCTCTGGCTGTAATGGCGATGAGGGATCAATGCCAAGGGTTAGCGTATAGGTAGAATGGTCGTCTAAAGAGCGACGATTAATTTTTATCTTTAATGTATCGTGGGTAGCATTTGGCTTTATTGTTCTGCTTAATATTAATGGGTCGTAATGCAAATTGGCAATAGCCGTTGTAGCAGTGTCTATAATTTGCAATTTGTAGTAACGCTCTTCCATGTGCAATTCTCCTATTGTTTCTATAATAACGCTCACCACTGAATCGGTAGTTGCATAAGGCAAACTGCCTAAAGATATGCTATAGGTAGATTTCTCAAAGCATATCCCACTTTTAGATGGCTCTATAAAATAAGATGAACAGCTTGATATGAGTAATAGTGCTGTAGAAAAAAGAATGGTAGAAAGTGTTTTTTTCATAACTTTTGTCTTTGTTTTTATTTCTCTAATCCTTTTTCGCTTTCGGGTAGTGGCAGTACATAGGTTTCGTTACTGGCTTCTATATGTTTACCGTTCAGTCCGTCCATGCTACGCCACAAACGTTTGTAGGTAAAGAATATTTGCCCTTCTCCCCAATATTCTCTTGTTATCTCGTCAGCTATCCATTTCTGAAAGAGCTTCTTAGTACTAATTTCGTCCATTGATATAGGTTGTAAACCTCTTGCCGTTACAACTGTATTTATAGCCTTTAGCGACTTTTGTTTATCCTTATCATATATAGCTTCTGCTAAAATATAATACATCTCAGGAAGACGAATCATATTAACTCCGGGTGTTCTGTTAGACTTCCATTGCTGGCTTTCATCATAATCTTTATCATAAAGCTTTATAAAAGCAGTAACAGGCTTTCCCCAATTAGTAGCAGTAAAATAAGTTTGATACCGATAATCATTATTTATGGTAGAGAAGGTCTCGGTTTTAAACAAGCGTTTATAGTTTTCCCTTACCATATTGCAGGTAGGCGTGCTGTGTTCAGGATAAAACAATTGTCGTACATTGATGTACATTTTAGGCGCATTTAACACCCAAATACATTCTGTTTCTGCATCATAACCTCTGAAAAGCTGTAAAACATCGTTTTCTTTCACCAGTTTATAGTGGCTGTTTATAACCTCTTCTGCTAAGGTGGCTGCCTTTTTGTTATTGTTTCCCCATAAAGCCACACGAGCTTGGATAGCTTTTACGGCATTGAGGGTGATATATACATTTTTAACAGTTGGATATTCTTTCTTTGAAAACTCTTTTTTTGCTTCTTCTAAGTCGTGCATAATGTCCTGATAACATTCTTGTACGGTTTTCTTTTCACATATCTGGTTACTTGCCTTTGTTATATATGGTATGGCTAAAGCGTTAGGATTATTAATATTTGGTGCAAAAAGACGAAGCAAATCAAAATGTAACATTGCTCTAATGGCAAGAGCTTGTGCTCTGTAGTTGCACATTTTAGGGGTGTCTTTATCTTTTATGTGTTCTAAAAGGCTATTAATGGCATAAATATCATAATAGGCTGTTGCCCAAATCTGGTCGATTATTCGTCTTACTTCTTTATCTTTATATTGTAAATCGTATGTTTTTGCAAGTAGGGTAGTTGTAGACGACTCGTGGTCGTTATAATATAGTTGTGCTATCTCATCTATAAAACCAAAAGAGAGGTTACTACCGTAAAGGTCGGCTTTTGTAAGTGTGGCATAAATACCAGTAAGAGCGTCTTTTGCACCTTGCTCATCGGCAAACATTTGCTTGTCATTGATAAGTCCGGGCGTGTCTATATCGATGAAATTACATGCAGAAAAAGTAGATGTAAGCAGACTCATTATAAAGAATATTTTTATTGCTCTCATTTCTTATATTTTAATGTTAAGTCCTAACTCATAGATATTTGCAAACGGATAAGATAAGCCTCTTTCACGCTTTATAGTAGATAAGTGCAGGAATTGTCCCATAGAAAAAGTAAAGCGTACATATTGCAGGTGAGCTAATTTGCACAAACTATTTGGCACGTCATACCCTAACATAAGCGAAGTGCCCTCTAAAGCGTATTCTTTTTTTACAAATCTAGAAGTGGGAGGTGTATCTTCTTGAGCAGCAATATGCTTATAGATAGCTTTATCGCCAGGCTTTTGCCAGCGGTTGTAAAACACTCTCTTGTCAGCATTATACATAGGGTTGATGCCTTCTACCTTGTTTGCCAAAGTTCCGTTATAGATTGTTGCACCTAAACGATAGTTAAACGATACGGTAAGGCTAAAATTGCTAATATTAGTAGCTAAGCCAAATGCTCCTTGCAGCGTTGGAGTAAGGTCGCCAACTACTCTTCGCGCATTATAATTGTATGTATAGGTTTGCTCTCCATCTTCTCCAATAAATATTTCCTTGCCGTTTGAAGGATTTATACCTGCCGAGAGCATTACCTTTAAGGCTGTAAGCGACTCTCCTTCAGCGTATATTGCTGCGGGTAGCCTACCTGAGAGCTTTGCGTTATGTGCGTTTTGATTTCTTAAATAATCGCTTATTTTTACAATTACATTGTGATTGTGGCTCGCTGTAAAATATGCGTTTAGACCCCAAAGCCTACTATTTATAATCCTACCACGCAACGACAGCTCGTAACCACTGTTGCGTATCTGACCTAAGTTTTCTTTTGCATTGGCAAAACCTGTATGCAAAGGTTTTGATATGGTCATAACCACATTATTAGTTGTGTTTTTATATATGTCGAATGAGCCACTTAAGCGGTCGGAAAACAAACTAAAATCAATCCCCAAATTGGCTTTTATGGTTCGTTCCCATTTTAAGTTCGGGTTTACTAATGCTACAGGCATAGCTCCTATTTCGTTGTTATAGATGTAATTGGCATGGTATCGGTAAGCTAATTGAGCCTGATAAGGGTTAAAACTAACATTACCTACGGTGCCTATGCTTGTCCTGAGCTTTAACAAGTTGATAGGGCTGTCACTAAAAAATCGCTCTTTATGTATATTCCACCCTAATCCTATCATGCAAAAAGGAGCGTAGCGTTCTGATGTTCCAAACTTTGACGATCCTTCACGGCGAAAAGATGCATCTATGAAATATTTATTTTCAAAAACATATTGCACGTTTAAATAGCCTCCAAACATTCTTGCTTTGTCTTTTCCTCCCTTTGGTGTACTCCCTTCAGCAAATGCTGCCGCCTGTGAAGCATGGTCTATCTTGTCTGATAGTATCCCAATGGCTGTAAACCCATTACTTTCGTCGTCTGTAGCCTGAAGGTTAAGTCCTAAGGTAGCAATGAGTTGATGCTTTTTTATAGCTTTAGCCCAAACTAAAAAGGCATTTGCCGAAAAATCGGTAGATTCGCTGTGCATAATATCAAAACTACCGCGCTTAGCCTTATCCGTATAATGAAATTTTACAGAATGTGGCGAATAAAACGTTTCGTTATCGTTTTGCGTTTGTGTTAAAGAGGCTGTAGCTTCTAAGCGTAGATGTTTTAAGATATTCCAACGCACTTTAGCACTGTTTGTAACAACCTTGTTTTTTTGCAGAATATAGCTGGAAAGAGTCTTTTCAAAGATAGGATTAGCCATACCAAAGGCAAGATGGTTGTTTAGCTCTCCGTAGCTATTGTATGGCTCATCGTATGGGTTTAGTCTTGTATAGTCCGAAAAACTGCCATAAGGCACATCATGACTTTGCCCACCCATTATAAGTGCAGTGTATTGTAAGAAGAATTTTGAAAAATCGCCGTATGTCAAATTTACTCTCACCGAGCCATCTCTTCTGTCGCTTTTATCCATAACTCCCCGCACATCATTAATCCCTGCCATAAGCGTATAACGAAATAATGGTGTTCCGCCCATAATGTTAATGTTATGTGTTTGTGATAACCCTGTACGTAACGGCATTTTTAGCCAGTTGGTATTAACACCTGCTTTTACCCTGTCCAGTCTTGCATAATAGTCTTTTTGGCGTTTTACATCTATATCGCTGTTGCCTATGAAACGGCCATATAAACCTGCTTTGCGCTCAAATTCTAATTTCTCGGCAGCATTAAGCAGATTATAATCAGACAAATCGGCTACACTCACCTGAAAACGATTACTATAATCGATGTCCAGTTTTCCTATACGAGAGGGTAATGACGTTATGACAATGACACCATTGGCTGCTTTCGAGCCATAGTAAGTAGTGGCAGCAGCATCTTTCAACACAGATATTTGAGAGATGGTGGAAGGCTTTAAGCTGAAAACTACTCGTATATCTACCTCTACGCCATCGAGAATGAAAAGCGGAAGGTTAGTATGGTCGCCCTCTATAAAACTGCTTCGCCCACGTATAATCATATCTGGCAACTTGTTAGGGTCAGACCCTTTATTATTGTCAGGAGTTAGTTCAAATCCGGGAACATTATTTTTTATAAGTTCTAACAAGTTTGTGTTTACTTGGTTATTTATAGTTTTTCTGTCAATGGTAAATGCCGAACCTGTATATATTTCCTTAGGCTTATTAATATAGCCTGTAACCACCACTTCATCGAGCATTTCTTGGTGTATAGACGTAGTGTCTTTATGTGTTTGTGCTAAACAAAGAAGGCTTACAAAAAGCAAAGATATAGTTGTAAAAACATATTTGTTATCCCGATGTATTAGTGCCATTATTGCCTCAATAGTTCTATCTGTTTATTAAATAGGAAATGCAAAATTAATATATTACTAAAAGTTAGACAATACTTAATTTTAGTGATTTTATTATAGATAATGTGTTATAAAATATTTTCTTAAAATGTTTTAAACCTATATTATTGCACTTGTTTATCTTATATTAGCGTGCGATTTGCTACAAAAACTAACGTTTTGTTAGTTTTGGTAAATATTTCTCTTTTTGTAAATATAATTAATCTTCGTTACCTTTCTACATTTTTAGGTATTTTGCTTGTTCTTTTCTGTAGATATTTTGCTAAAAGTAAAGATTTATTTATATTGCTGTTTTTAATAATAAATATAAGTTTTAGTAAAAAAGCTTATTTCTAAAAATCATATACATCTTATATATAACATAATAATATGTCTTACTATGTGCTTTGAAAACTATAGTTTTATCTGTAAAAAGAAGGCGAGTAAAAAATGAAAATAAATTATTTTTCTATCAAAAATAATCTAAAAATACTTGGAAAATAAATTATTTTTGTTTATATTTGCATATCTTTTCTATAAAGATAGGCAATCTTTTGTTATATATAAAATCAGTAGTTTTATTAATATTATGTATTGCCTTTTGATAGATAACCTAACAGATTAACAAAAAAAAAGAATATTATGGCAGTAAAGATCAGATTACAGCAAAGCAAGTTTAAGGAAAATAATCGTGGCGGAAAGTGGCACGCTCGTACGGTAAGTAATGGTATTTCTACTATTAACGATTTATCTAATGCTATTCAGGAAAGTACTTCGTTTACGCGAGGTGATGTGCGTGGTATTGTAGTGGCGTTGATAGACGAGATAGGTTTTCAGCTTGCAAATGGAAAGACGGTAGTCTTAGAAGGGCTTGGGCGCTTTCATCTCACTGTGGAGAGTACTCCTTCAGATAGTCCGGAGGATTTTTCTTTGCGTAAAAATATAAAGAGTGTAAAGTGTAAGTTTGTGCCTTCAGGTCGTCGCGATCCTGATACTAATCGCAAAGTGGAGGATTTTGGGTTTGGTGTGCAGGTAGCATGGGCAGATAAAAATAATAGAGAGCTGAAATAAGACGCTTCATGGTAGAAACACGCGTAGAGAGTTTTTCTAAGAGAAGATAATATTTAAGAATAAAGAAGTCTGCCATCTTGTCACACTTTCTTTCGTTGGCACAACCTTTGTAAATAATTAAGCGAACGCCAATGTATAACGCATTGGGGTAATGATACAAGAATAATAAAAATAAAAAAAATATATATATAATTATGGGAAAGATTATTGGAATTGACTTAGGAACAACTAACTCGTGTGTTGCAGTATTTGAAGGTAACGAGCCAGTAGTAATAGCTAATAGCGAAGGTAAACGTACTACTCCTTCTGTAGTAGGCTTTGTAGAAGGTGGCGAGCGTAAGGTGGGCGATCCTGCTAAGCGTCAGGCTATCACAAATCCAGAAAAGACAGTTTATTCTATTAAGCGTTTTATGGGTGAAACCTACGATCAAAGCTCTAAAGAGGTAAATCGTGTACCTTTTAAGGTGGTTAATGAAGGTGGTTATCCACGTGTACAGATAGACGACCGCAAATATACTCCTCAGGAAATATCAGCTATGGTGCTTCAGAAGATGAAGAAGACTGCAGAAGATTATTTAGGACAAGAGGTAACCGATGCTGTTATCACCGTTCCGGCTTATTTCTCTGACTCTCAGCGTCAGGCTACAAAAGAAGCAGGGCAGATTGCAGGCTTAAATGTTCAGCGTATAGTTAATGAGCCTACTGCAGCAGCATTAGCTTATGGTGTAGATAAGGCTAATAAAGATATGAAAATAGCAGTATTCGACCTTGGTGGTGGTACTTTTGATATATCTATATTAGAGTTTGGTGGTGGTGTCTTTGAGGTGCTATCTACTAATGGTGATACACATCTTGGAGGAGACGATTTTGATCAGGTTATTATAGACTGGTTAGTAAATGGCTTTAAAGCTGACGAAGGTATAGACCTTACAAAAGATCCTATGGCTATGCAACGCTTAAAGGAAGCAGCTGAAAAGGCTAAGATAGAGCTAAGCTCTTCTTCATCTACAGAGATCAACTTACCTTATATAACTGCTGAAGGTGGTGTGCCAAAGCATTTGGTAAAGACTCTTACTCGTTCACAGTTTGAGCAGTTAGCTCATGGCTTGATACAGGCTTGTTTAGTGCCTTGCCAGAATGCTATCAGGGACGCTAAGCTTTCTACTAGCGATATAGACGAGGTAATACTTGTAGGTGGTTCGAGCCGTATACCTGCAGTACAAACATTAGTAAAAAACTACTTTGGCAAAGAGCCTTCAAAGGGTGTTAACCCTGATGAGGTAGTTGCAGTAGGTGCTGCTATACAAGGAGCTATTCTTAACAAGGAAAGTGGTGTAGGAGATATTGTCTTGCTAGATGTAACACCATTAACGCTTGGTATCGAGACTATGGGTGGTGTAATGACTAAGCTAATAGATGCTAACTCTACTATACCTGTTAAGAAGAGCGAGGTATTTTCTACCGCAGCCGACAATCAGACAGAGGTAACAATACATGTTCTTCAAGGTGAGCGTCCTATGGCATCACAAAATAAGAGTATTGGGCAGTTTAACTTAACTGGTATTGCTCCTGCTCGTCGTGGTGTTCCACAGATAGAAGTAACTTTTGATATTGATGCTAATGGTATCTTAAGCGTGTCTGCTAAAGATAAGGCTACAGGCAAAGAGCAATCTATTCGTATCGAAGCATCAAGTGGTTTGAGCGAAGATGAGATTAATCGTATGAAAGCAGAAGCAGAGCAAAACGCAGCATCTGACAAAGCCGAACGTGAGAAGATAGATAAGCTTAACCAAGCAGACTCTATGATATTCACTACAGAAAACTTCTTGAAGGATAATGGCGATAAGGTGCCTGCCGATCAGAAATCGGCTATAGAAACAGCTCTTCAGCAGCTTAAAGATGCTCATAAGGCTCAAGATATAGCAGCTATCGACACTGCTACGGCTAATCTAAACAGTGTTATGCAGGCTGCTTCACAGCAAATGTATAATCAGGCAGGTGCTCAGGCAGGTGCAGCTAATAGTCAGCAGGCACAGCAAGAGCAGCCAAAACAAGATGATAATATACAAGATGCTGACTTTGAGGAAGTGAAGTAAAACAAAATTAGAATATATAAGTCCATACCTCCCTGTTATAGGAAAGTATGGACTTTTTTTGTTAAAAAAAATCAAACTACGAACATTATAAAGAAAGTAAAAAAACAGTAAAGATAAAAAGCCATTACCTACAGCTAAGCGTAAGCTGTTATAATATATTGGTTTTTATAAGAGGACTTCAGATAATTGTTAGCATATAGATAAATTTCTTAAGTAAAACAGTTTGTATCTTTTTGCTACTAATATATGAAATAGAGTGGGTGGAAGAGATAGAAACTTAAGTATAAAGTAATGATTTAAACAAGAATATCTAAATACTATGTAAAGCATGTTCGTGTATTGGCAGCTACAAACATAAAAGACGTATAATTATAGCTTGAAACTGAAGTCAAAAGTAGATAGTCTGATGCAGCATAATTAACAACATAAGAGAGGTAGATATTAGGACTTTTAAAATGGGAGAAAATATCTCCTCCTTTTCTATTCTTTATACAAGAATATTTACTATATTTGCAAACAATCATATAATATTTATGGAAAGTCCAACTAATAGAATTAAAGAGGTACTTATCGAGAAAGGGATTAAGCAAACATGGCTTGCAGAGAAACTCGGTAAGAGTTTCACTATTGTGAACTCCTACGTTTGCAATCGTCGTCAGCCAAGCCTCGAATTGTTATTTCAGATAGCAGAGATTTTACAAATCAATCCAAAAGAATTGATTAACACCCCAGATGAGTAACTTTATTATGGCAGAGCATAAAACATCTATTCGTTTTTTCAACGACCGTGAAGTTAGGGCGGTGTGGGACGACGAACAAAACTGTTGGTGGTTCTCAGCAACAGATATTGTTCGTGCTATTAACAATGAACCAGACTATACTAAAGCCAGTAACTATTGGCGATGGCTTAAAAGGAAGTTGAAGCAAAAAGATGTCAAAGTCGTGAGTACCACTCACAACTTCAAGTTTGAAGCTCCTGATGGGAAGTTACGCGTGGCAGATGTTCTTAATAGTGAGGATGTTGTATTGTTGGCAAAGAACTACCCCAACAATCGTGCTAATGACTTTCTTGATTGGTTTACTTACAGCGATAATACCATTGATGGACAGAGTAAGAAGAAATCCTACCAACTTTTTGAGAGCGGACTTTTGAACACGGCAGAGCCTGGTAGCGTCAAGTGTCTGCAACAGATTCATGCTTATCTTTTTGGTGGATTGTACGACTTTGCCAGACAAATCCGAACTAAGAATATATCCAAAGGTGGTTTTACCTTTGCTAATTGTATGCACTTCCCTGAAACCCTGCACACAATAGAGCGAATGCCAGAAACAACCTTCAACGAGATAATGGACAAATATGTTGAAATGAAAATTCGTACAAACGAGTACCATGTGAACGAGTTCACTAATGGTAGAGTGCAGCCGAATTTATGCAATGTTGCCCATCCTTTTATGGAAGGCAACGGTCGCAGCACTCGCATTTGGCTCGACCTGATGCTGAAGCGTTCTCTCAAGCTGTGTGTGGATTGGAGTCAGATAGATAAGAACGAATATCTATCAGCCATGCGTGAGAGTGTAGCTGATAGCGTACACATCAAGGCTTTGGTACAGCCAGCCCTCACCACCAAGATTGATGACCGAGAAATGTTCATGAAGGGTATTGATTATTCATATTATTATGAGCAGAATGATTGATTTTTCCACATGGAATCTCTATTGTTAGGTAGGATGTTTTTTTAAAAGAATTACAACGTTATCTCACAATGAAAATTATATGATTCCGTTATAATAAAATGTAAAATAGGAAATTCTATGAATACAGAGAAAACAATAGAATACAATCTTATAAAACGACTTATAGGTTTAAATTATACTTATCGTGAGGATATTCATGATAAGGAAGCACTTGAACAGAATTTCAGACAGAAGTTTGAACAACTCAACAGAGTTCATCTTTCGGATGCAGAATACAATAGATTGCTTGAAGATATTATCAACAGCGATGTTTATGTAGCTTCCAAGATGTTGAGAGAGGTGAATACTTTCATCCGAGAAGATGGTACACCGTTGCAATATAGCTTGGTCAATATTAGAGATTGGTGCAAAAACGAATATGAGGTTGTCAATCAACTAAGAATAAACACCAAGAACAGCTTCCAGCGATATGATGTGATTCTGTTGGTTAATGGACTTCCGCTCGTTCAGATAGAACTGAAGACCTTGGAAGTAAGTCCACGTCGAGCAATGCAACAGATTGTAGATTACAAGAATGACATAGGGAACGGATTTACTAATTCGTTACTATGCTTTATGCAATTATTTATAGTAAGCAATCAGACACACACTTGTTATTTTACCAATAACAACAGCCTATATTTCAACTTTAATGCTGATGAGCTGTTTCTCCCTGTATATTATTGGGCAGATAAGGACAATCATAAGATTACAAACCTTGACGCTTTTACGGATGAGTTTCTCCCCAAATGCAAATTGGGAGAAATGATTAGCCGATATATGGTGTTGGTTGCCAGCGAACAGAAACTACTCATCATGCGCCCTTATCAGATTTATGCTGTAAAGGCTATTATGAGTAGTGTTGAAGAAAATAGAGGAAATGGTTATATATGGCATACAACAGGTAGTGGCAAAACCCTCACTTCATTCAAAGCATCGACATTGTTAAAGGAAAACAGAGAAATAGTAAAGTGTCTGTTTGTTGTCGACAGAAAAGACCTTGACAGACAGACTCGTGAGGAATTTAACAAGTTTCAAGAAAATTGTGTAGAAGAAAATACAAATACAGAATCTCTTGTACAACGATTGGAGTCTGACGATTATGCAGATAAGGTGATTGTTACAACCATTCAGAAATTAGGCATTGCTCTGAACTCAAATACCAAGCAAAATTACAAGGAAAGACTATTGCCGTTGAAGAATAAGCATTTGGTTTTTATCTTCGACGAATGTCATCGTTCCCAGTTCAAAGAAAACCATAAAGCCATTAAGGATTTCTTCCCCAATGCACAATTATTCGGATTTACAGGAACACCGATTTTTGAAGAGAATGCGGTCTATATCCAATATAATAACGAGCAGGGGACTTATATGACCACCAAGGATGTATTTGAACACGAATTGCATACCTATACCATTACCCATGCCATTGAAGATAAGAATGTTCTTCGATTCCATGTGGACTATTTTAAACCCGATGAAAAAAAGGATATAACAGCAGAGGGAACCGTAAAGAAACAAGCCATTGTAGAGACTATCCTGTCTAAGCATGATGCTGCAACCAATGGCAGACGTTTCAACGCTTTTCTTGCTACATCCTCCATTAATGATGCAATAGAGTATTATCATTTGTTCAAAAAGGCTCAAAAAGCAAAAACAGATTGTGAACCATTAAACATTGCGTGTGTCTTTACTCCTCCTGCAGAGGGTAACAAAGATATTATGCAGATGCAGGAGGATTTGGCACAAGAAAGACAAGACAATACGGTTGAGCCTGAAAAGAAGAAGCGAGCTTTGCAAGAAATCTTAAAGGACTATGAGCGACAGTTTGGGGCTCATTTTACCATCAACGAATTCGACGCATACTATCAAGATGTGCAGAAGCGAATAAAAGACCAACAATATAGCAATAAAGACTATCCACACAAGAATAAAATAGACATTACTATTGTTGTAGATATGCTCTTAACAGGTTTTGATTCTAAATACTTGAACACGTTGTATGTTGATAAAAATTTAAAGTATCACAATCTGATACAAGCCTTTTCAAGAACAAACCGTATCTTGAATGATACCAAGCCATACGGTAATATTCTTGATTTCAGAGGGCAGCAAGAGGCTGTGGACATAGCGATTACCAGATTCTCTGGTGTGGATGTAGATAAGCCAAGAACAATTTGGCTTGTTGATCCAGCCCCCACAATCATGCAGAAATACAAGGAAGCTGTTACGCATTTGAAAGACTTTATGCATTCGCAGGATTTGGAGTGCAACCCCGAAGAGGTTTATAATTTGCAAGGTGACGATGCACGTATTGGATTTGTAAATTGCTTCAAGGAAGTACAACGCTATCGAACACAACTTGACCAATATACGGATATTAGTGAGGAAGAGCGTACCGCCATTGACAATATGCTCAATGAAGAAAGGCTGAGAGGCTTCCGAGGTGCCTACCTTGAAACAGCAAAGCAACTCAAAAAGCAACAGGATAGGACAAAAGAAGGAGAGAACCCCCAAATAGAGAACATCGACTTTGAATTTGTTCTTTTTGCCTCTGCCTTGATAGACTATGACTATATAATGGAACTGATAGCAAGACTGTCGGGTGGAACTACTTCCAAGCAGAAGATGACAAAGGAGCAAATCATAAGCCTTATAAAGTCAAGTTCAAACTTATTGGAAGAGCGTGATGACATCATTGCTTACCTCGACAGTTTAAAAGAAGGTGTAAACGGAAAAACTGCCAAGCAGATAAAAGAGGAATACGAAATATTCAAAACGGAGAAATATGCCAAAGAGTTGCTTACGATAGCAGACAAATATAATATTAGTGCCAAAGCATTGGAAGCATTTGTAAACGAGATTATCGACCGTAAAATATTTGATGGCGAGAAATTGAACGACCTGCTTGCTCCGCTCAATCTTGGATGGCGAGACAGAACCAAGAAAGAATTGGCACTAATGGAAGATGTTACCCCTTTGCTGAAACGTCTATCTGCAGGGCAGGAAATCTCTGGCTTGTCAGCATACGATGAAAAGAAATAAAAGTATGGAAAAAGAATTAAAAAATATACCAGAACTCCGTTTCCCTGAATTTATAAAATTAGGAGATTGGGAGAAAAAGAAAATAGAAAGTATAATTTCTCAAGAAAGTTCTACAATGGCAATGAATAAACTGGAACTCCTGAAAGAAGGTTTTCCTGTTTATGGTGCAGATGGATTAATAGGATATATCAATGACTTCCAACAAAAGGAAGAGTATATTTCAATGGTGAAAGATGGTTCAGGTGTAGGCAAACTTAATTTGTGCCAAAAACATTCTTCTATTCTTGGAACTTTAACTGCTCTAAAATCAAAAGACAGTAAAAGATATTTCTTAAAATGGATTTATTATTTACTTAATACTTTGGATTTTTCTTCTTATGTAAAAGGAGCAGGTATTCCGCACATATATTATTCTGATATAAAACATAAATGCATTTATATACCATCTTTTTCTGAGCAAGAAAAAATAGCAGATTGTCTTTCTTCCCTTGACGATTATATCAACGCAACGCAAGAGAAGATTGAAATATTACAAGCACACAAGAAAGGGCTGATACAGCAATTACTTCCTGCATTAGGGAAAACTATGCCTCAGAAGCGTTTACCAAAATTTGGGAAATCCAAGAAGTGGAGTCCCTATTCTATGGAAGAAATGTTTAAAATAAGGAATGGTTATACCCCTTCAAAATCAAATCCTAAATTCTGGGAAGACGGTACTATACCTTGGTTTAGAATGGAAGATATAAGAGAACACGGACATATACTTTCTGATTCAATCCAACATATAACGAAAGAGGCTGTTAAAGGGAAAGGTCTGTTTCCTGCTAACTCTATTATTGTTGCTACAACGGCTACAATTGGCGAACACGCATTGATAATTGTTGATTCGCTTGCGAATCAACGATTTACGTTTTTAACAAAACGTAAATCGTTTGATACACAAATAGATATGAAGTATTTTTACTATTATATGTATATCATTGACGAGTGGTGTAAACAGCATACAAATGCAGGTGGTTTTGCGTCAGTTGATATGAATGGATTTAAACGACTGTCCGTATCTCTACCCTCACCAGAAGAACAGAAGGAAATTGCAGAATGCTTCGCCTCAATTGATGATTTAATAGATAGTACAAAACAAAAACTTGTAATGCTTCAAAAGCATAAACAGGGATTGATGCAACAACTTTTTCCAAGATTATAATGAAATAATATGGAACTTTCAAATATAGCAAAAGAAATAAAGGATGCAAAAGAGAATATATTTCTAATTTATGCATTTAACGCAACAGGCAAGACACGTCTTTCCGTGGAATATAAAGAAACTGCCCGAGATTCTAAAACAAGATTTCAGACAGGAGTATATTATAATGCGTTTAGCGAAGATCTGTTTATATGGGATAATGATACAAAAAACTCGGAAGCAGATATAAAGATGCAAGTCATCCCAAGTAGTCTCAATCGCTTACATTCACAAATAAGCGAGGAGGCTGTACGCGAAAAACTCCGTCCGTATAATCCTAAATATGAGTTCAATTTTTCTTATATTGACAATGATCCAGAAAAAGGTATTGAATACATTCATTTCTACTTAAAAGATGATGAAAGCATAATGTCTATCAAAATATCAAGGGGAGAAGAGCGTATTTTTGTATGGTGTTTCTTTTTGGCGTTATTTGATACAGAAGGATGGGCAGACAAACAAAATCAATATATTTTCATTGATGACCCTGTATCAAGCCTTGACGACCATAATATTTTTATTACAACGTTCTCTCTACTTGATCTCATTGAAAAATATTATGAGGAAAGAAAGTTTATCATCACAACGCATCATATCGGCTTTGCAACGATATTAGATAATCTTTTGGCAAAAGGAGAAAAAGCAGGAAGTTTTAAGAAGCGGTATAAACTTCGCCTCTTAGAGAAAGAAGGTACGTCATTCTCTTTAGGTAATCCTAAAAAAGATGTATTATTATATCATCTAAGATTATTGCAAATCTTGGATGACGCAATACAAAATAATTCTTTGGAGGTTTATCACATGGCTCTTTTACGACAAGTCCTTGAAAATGTTTCTTCATTTTTAGGTACTGGAAGGATTAACTATGTTTTGGAGCAAATCGGTTTCTCCGATGCAGATAGGATTACAACTATAACAAACTCTCTGACACATAAAAATGTCTATTATCCACAAATGGATGCTATGGTAGAAGATAACAAACAAATAGTAAAAGACGTTTATAATGCGTTGATGGGGAAATATCACTTTATTATCCATAATGATAAAATTGAAATCAATGACAACAGAAAATAAAGATGAACTAGGTAAAACCCTTTGGGATATTGCCAATAGCTTGCGAGGTGCAATGATGGCAGATGATTTTCGTGATTATATGCTATCATTTCTCTTTCTGAAGTATCTTTCAGATAATTATGTCGCATTTGCAAAAAAAGAGTTAGGGGGAGACTATCCTGTTATAGATATAAAAGAAGCCTATGCTGTTGGGGTCAATTCTCCATTACAACTTTGGTACGAAAACAATCCGCAAGATATAGATTTGTTTGAAGCACAGATGCGAAAAAAGATTCACTATGTTATTAAGCCCCATTATATTTGGGATAGCATAGCTGAAGAAGCACGTACACAATCTGATTCTTTATTAGAAAATTTAGAGAAAGGTTTCAAATATATTGAAGAGGAATCTTTTGACACTTCTTTCAAAGGATTGTTTTCTGAAATCAATTTGAACTCAGAGAAACTTGGTAAGAACTATGCAGAACGTAATACATTGTTGGCAAAAGTTATCAATAAGATAAAAGAGGGAATATCAGAATTAGATACAACTACAGATGCATTGGGGGATGCCTACGAGTATCTTATTGGACAATTCGCAGCTAACTCTGGACAAAAGGCAGGTGAGTTCTATACCCCACAAGGTATTTCTTCAATACTATCAAAAATTGTTACACTCGATTGCCAGGATCCTAAATCAGGCAAAAAGAAAAAATAAACAATGTGTTGGATTTTGCTTGCGGTTCCGGTTCTTTGCTTCTCAATGTGCGGCATGAAATGGGAACTAATGGCATAGGTAAGATTTATGGTCAAGAAAAAAATATCACAACCTATAACCTTGCCCGTATGAATATGTTGCTGCATGGAGTAAAAGATACAGAGTTTGAAATCCATCATGGTGATACACTTGTCAATGACTGGAGTATCCTAAACAATATGAACCCGTCAAAGAAGATGGAATTCGATGCCATTGTTGCAAATCCCCCATTCAGTTATCGCTGGGAACCGAAAGAGGAAACTGCAAAGGATTTCCGTTTCAGTCGTTACGGTCTTGCTCCAAAATCTGCTGCCGATTTTGCATTTCTATTACATGGTTTCCACTATTTGAGTGGTGATGGTACAATGGCTATCATTCTTCCTCATGGTGTTTTGTTTAGAGGAGGAAAGGAAGAAACTATCAGAAAGAAACTTCTGAGTGACGATAACATAGATGCTGTTATAGGACTTCCTGCTAATCTATTCTATTCAACAGGTATTCCCGTCTGTATTTTAGTGTTGAAGAAATGTCGTCGTACAGATGACATTCTTTTCATCAATGCCAGTTCAGAAGAACACTATGAGAAAGGGAAACGCCAGAATTTATTACGTCCTAAAGATATAAACAAAATAGTAGAAACTTATCAATTCCGTATAGAAGAGAACCGTTATGCTCGTAAGGTCTATATGCGAGAAATCAAGGACAACGGCTATAATCTGAACATATCACGCTATGTAAATCTGTCCAAAGAAGAAGAAAAGATTGATTTAGCAGAAGTACACAGGCAATTAGTAGCAACAGAGGAAAAGATTGAAGCTGCCCGTCAAAAGCATAATGAATTTCTAAAAGAATTGGGGTTGGATCTTGTATAAAATCATATCACATAAAAGTATAAAAATGAAACACGAAATTAGTCCAGACAAGCAAACAGTAGAATCATGTCTAAAACAAAAATCTTATTATGTGGACTTTTATCAGAGAGAATATGTTTGGTCAAAAGAAACTGTAGATATTCTTTTGCGTGATATATTTTATGAATTTGAATTGTCGTATAATATTCATAAAGATGAAGAATTAACTCAAGAGGTTCTTGACCTCTATAATTGGTATTATATGAATGTATTCATTACCAATAAAGTGGATGGAAAAGTCTATATAGTAGATGGTCAGCAACGGTTAACGACACTTACGCTCATCGCTACCAAATTATATCATATAATTGATGATGAAAATCTAAAAGATACCTTAAAGGAATGTATTTTCTCAAAGGATAAATTCAAGGGAGATATTTTCTGTATAGACAATGAAAAGCGTAAAGATGTCATGCGAAGTATCTTAGCAGAAACTAAATACCAAGAACCTTATAAGAATAAAACCGAAGAAAATCTTATTTTAAGGTATAATGACATCAGTAAGTTTATAGATGACAAGAATCTTCCTTCAGAAGAAATTAAGGCTTTTACTTTTTATTTTCTTGAAAGATTAGTCATGGTAGAATTATCTATTGAAAAAGATGATACACCTATGGTCTTTGAAGTTATTAATGACAGAGGGGAATCTCTTAAGCCTTTTGAAATTCTTAAAGGAAAAATGATAGGGGCATTAGGTAAAAATGACACCGAAGCTTACTCTGAAAAATGGGACAACGCCATATCATGTTTGAGTGGCATACAAGATGCTTTTTTCATAGACTTCATAAAGTCTAGATTTGTTTTTAAAGAAAATGCCAAGTTAGAATCAGCATTAAACCAAGCATATCATAGATACATTTTTGATTATAATGATATTGCAGATGACTTGCAATTCAGAAAGACTGATAAAAAGCATATTACTAATATCAAACATTTTATAGATACGGATTTTAAGTATTATTCTAAACTATATGCTAAAATACGAGCTAATCAAAATCAATTCCTGAGGTATGATAATGTGATTAATTATTTATCAGGACAATATCAGATTATAATGGCTGCTTGCAGTATAGATGATCCGATTGAAGATGAAAAGATAGATACTATTGCTAAAGAGATAGATAGGTTATGGATGCTTTTAATCTTAAATGATATCTACGATAGTAATAAGTTTCAAAATTTGTGTTATGAACTTAACAAATTATTGAAAGAAAAGAATATATCTGAATACCGTAGCATATTTGATAAGTTAATTATGGACGCAATTCGTGATAAGAGGAATACCACTCCAACTTCTGTATTAGATTATCAGAATTTCATCAAGAAGAATTATAGTAATATGAATACTCGTTCATTAAGGTATCTTTTTGCACGAATAGAAAAATTCATTTGTGAACACACAAATCAGTCTATGCAAAACGATGTGGAGTATATATCTACAAAAACGGGGAATAAAACGGGGTACCATATTGAACATATATTATCACATAATGAAATCAATAAAAAATATTTTGATAATGAAGAAGAATTTGAAGATAAACGGAATCTCTTAGGTGGATTGTTGCTACTTAAAGGTTTAGACAATATTAGTTCTGGTAATGAAGAGTATGTCGATAAGCTTAAAACTTATAGCAGTGGTTTAATATGGGGACATTCTTTGTGTGCAGACTTTTATCATGCAAATAAAGACTTTGTTAACTTTAATTATTCCTTAAAAGAAAGAATTTCAGCAGAGTTTAAGCCTTTCAATAAATTTGATAAGGAGGCATTACGTGAAAGAAGTCTATTACTTTATAACTTAATAAAAGTTATTTGGGAGGTATAGCAAGAGAATAGCGATAACCTCCAAGATGTTTTCTAATCAATACTACTCAAATTGAGGAAACATTTTTGTACCATGAGAATGTAATTTGCTGATAATCAATGTGGAATATATTTGAGAAAGAAAAATAAAAATATAACCATGAGCAAAGATGTTTATTTTATCAGACAGTAATACTGAAGAATAAAAAACTTATATGTTATAGAATATGATAAATATGATGTTTTTTCCTAATGTAAAATAAAAAAAATAAGTTCTTTCATGAGTTCATTAGGTCCTGTATTAGGGTTGTCTAAGCCTTTACTTTTAGCATCTATTTCACGTATCTTGCTAAGTATATCCATTGTTTTTCGAGCATTATAAGTTCGAAGCCCTATTAAATAATCTTTTACTCCCCACTTATTTTTTAGTCCTATTGCAGTAGCAATGTTATCTTCTGTTTTGTTTCCTGGAAGATAATGAGTTATCATTAAATTTCGAAAATATGAAAATAAAATAGGAAGTACTGAATATAATGAACCTGCTTTAGGATTATTACTAAAATATTTAATAATTTGATTGGCTTTAAAAATATTTTTCTGAATTATAGCATTTCGCAGTTCAAAAGAGTTAAAGTCTTTACTTATACCTATTTCTCTTTCTACTATTTCAGGTGTTATGAGTAAGTTATCTTTATTGAGAGATATAATTACTTTATCTAATTCTGAAGTTAAACGGTTAAGATCAGATCCAACAGCATCTGCTATAATTTGTTTTGCCTTAGGATCTATTGCTACATTTTTTTTATTTAGATACTCTTGAATAAAGGTAGGTAACTGATAATCGCGTAGCTTTACGCTCTCAAAAACAACTCCTACAGAATTAGCCAACTTTACAATTTTTTTTCTATTATCTATAACTCCATTTTTATAGCACCATACTAATATAGTAGATTTTAAAATATTGCCACTAAGGTATTTCTCTAAAGCATCTAACGACCTGATATTTTGAGCCTCTTTCACAATAACTACTTGGGTATCTGCCATTACAGGATAACGCTTTGCAATATCTATTACTTGTGTACTTGAGACATCTGAACCAAAACAAATAGTTTGATTAAAATCTCGCATATCTTTCTCAAGAACATTGTTTGCAATAAAATCGGTTATCTTATCTATAAAATAAGATTCTTCTCCCATTAAAAGATAGAAAGGGGCAAACCTTTTTGCTTTTAGATCTGAGATAATGCTCTGAAAAGTATGGTCTAATTTTGTCGGCATTATTTTTATTATCTTTGTATTATAATTAATGATATATTACACTCAATTATAATACAAAGATAATAGAATTTGTATGAAATACAAAATTCTTATTTTCTATTTAAAAAAATATATTTATATAAAAGATAAGAATTTTGTAAAGTAAAAACAAATATTGAAAAGCATCTTAACTGTTATTTGGCATAAGCTACAGAACGTGTTTCACGAATAACAGTTATTTTAACCTGCCCAGGATAAGTCATTTCGTTTTGTATTTTCTCTGCTATTTCTGAACTTAATTTTTCACTTTCAATATCGTCCATCTTATCAGCCCCAACAATAACTCTAAGCTCTCTACCTGCTTGTATAGCATAAGTTTTTGTTACTCCAGGGTAACTCATAGCAATAGCTTCAAGATCATTTAAACGCTTAATGTATGCTTCTACAATTTCACGACGAGCACCAGGACGTGCGCCTGATATAGCATCACATACTTGTACTATAGGTGCTAATAGGGTAGTCATTTCTATTTCATCGTGATGAGCAGCTATGGCATTGCAAACATCTGGTTTCTCCTTATATTTTTCAGCTATTTTACCACCATATAAAGCGTGTGGCAGATCAGTTTCTTCATCTGGCACTTTACCAATATCATGAAGTAAACCTGCTCTTTTAGCCTTTTTAGGATTTAAACCTAACTCACTGGCCATTACAGCACAAAGGTTTGCTGTCTCGCGTGCATGCTGTAAAAGATTTTGCCCATATGAAGAGCGATATTTCATTTTACCGATAATACGTATTAGCTCAGGGTGAAGACCATGAATACCCAAATCTATAGCAGTACGTTTTCCTGTCTCTATAATTTCGTTATCAAGCTGTTTTTTTACTTTAGCAACAACTTCTTCTATTCGAGCAGGGTGTATGCGTCCATCGGTAACTAATTGGTGAAGTGCTAATCGACATATTTCACGCCTTACTGGATCAAAAGCAGAAATAACAATAGCCTCAGGTGTGTCATCAACAACAATTTCTACTCCAGTAGCAGCTTCTAAAGCACGAATATTACGACCCTCACGACCAATAATACGTCCTTTTACCTCATCATTATCAATATGGAAAACACTAACTGAATTTTCTATGGCTGTTTCAGTGGCTATACGTTGAATAGTTTGTATAACTATTTTTTTTGCTTGTTGATTAGCATTTAATTTAGCCTCATCTACTATTTCGTTTATATATGATGCTGCATCAAGTTTTGCTTGATCTTTTAAGCTTTCAACAAGTCTTCTTTTAGCCTCTTCTGCGCTTAAACCAGAAAGTTCTTCTAACTTTGCACGCTCTAGCCCTTGCATCTTTTCTAAATCTAACTGTTTTATTTGGAGTAATTTCTTCTCATTGTCTATATGGACTTGTTGTTGTTCGACATCTTGTTTATGCCTGTTAATTTCCTCCTGACGTTGATTTAAAGATATTTCACGCTGTTTTAAGCGATTTTCGTTTTGTTGGATTTTTTGAGTTCGCTGTTGAACTTCAGTTTCTAATTCACTCTTTTTGTTAAGGAATTTCTCTTTAACCTCTAACAACTTTTTTTCTTTAATAACTTCAGCTTCTTTTTCTGCTTTATCAATAGTTTCATTATATTTTCCTATTAAGATATATCTAAAGAAAGCAAAGCCTCCTACGCAACCTATAATAAAACAGATTAATGCTATAATAGTAACTATTATTGGATTCATTTAATATTTTGTATGTTATAGAATTTATATTAATGTTCTATTCAAGAGTTTCTTCTAATTCTGTGGTAAGTTTGCTTAATAATTTATCATAGGGAGCAGTATCGTTTCTATCCTCATTTTGTTTTAATTGTAATGCAACATCAAACATAACCATGTATAGAATTTCTTTATCCGTTTTTTTCCCTTTGAAGCGTGTAAAATATGTATTCATCATATCGTTAAGGAGTTTAGCTGCAGAACGATAATATTCCTCATCGTCTCGTGGACATCCCACAGGAAGCTCAGTGTCATAAATATGTAGTCGAATATGCAATTTATTATTATCGTCCATATCTTGATAACTCTCTTTTTTACTTGCCGCTTAATTTTACTTGTCGCTTAATAATGTAATACACTTATTAATGTCTCTAATCAGCTTTGAAACACGCTTTTGTGCCACTTCTATATCTTTATCAGAAACTTCTATCATTCGTGCTATCTTTAAAGTTTGGTAATCAGACTGCGACTGAGCTAATTGTTTTTGCAATTTTAAGATTTCTTGATCCCGTTCATTAACCATATTGTATAGCTCGTTATTCTCCTTTTTTATAGAAAGATATTGTAGAATTAACTGGCGAACCCTAGTGGCAAATGTATTCAAGATCTTTTCATTCGCATTCATCTGTTTACCTTTATTTATCTTTTTGTGAACAAAGTTACTTTAAAGTTTTTATTTAAGCAAATTATTCATATTTATTTATTTATGCTGTTTATCCTCTTTTGGTTTAGGTTCTTTCTTTGCTAAAAGTACTATTTGGTAAATAAAATCTGTTGTCCATGCCTTAGAAAAGTTTAGGCGCTTATTATATTTACGTACAGATAGTACAGACTTAATAACGCTTGCATCTGAAAAATCATTCTTTTCAAAAATATCATTTACTGTCTTCTCTGTCATCGAATAAATAGCTCTTTTAAAAAAGCCTGGTATACGCAGCTTAAATTTCATTAAATTGCCAATCAACATCATTAACTCTTGTGTATAACCTTGAAATTGTACAAGGTATATTTGAACATCTTGATATTTCTTACAATTCTTTTTTATACTTTTATCAATTTCATTAAAGAAGTTATCATTTAGCTGATAAATATTTTTCATTGTTTTGCTTATACTCGCCTTCTCATTTAATCCTAATTTGTTATTTGTTGTAGGTATATGAAAAGTTTGTTTATAAGTTCTTAGGTCTGGAAGCATAGCCAGATTAGTTATGCCTAAATGACAAGCTAATGATGCTTGAAAGTAAACTCTTACTAGCGTCATGTAATCTTCCATGCCTCCAATATGTGGCGAAGTTTCTTCCCCTTTCTTAAATAGTTTTAAAAAAAATCCCATTCTTTTTGTATATAATTTTATTAACAATAATATGTTTAATTAAAGTATTTCAGTATGCAAAGTTAATAAATTTAAGCAAGAAAATCTACAAGTAGCCTTTTTTTCTTCTATAATCTTTTGTTTCAAATATTATTTTATTACCTTTGCGAACATGTATGCTAACGGAAGAACTTTTTGAAGAAGTGTTAGGCTTGTAATGCTATAATAACGTTTTCATGTAGGGCTTTTGTGTGACAATATGATATAACCTTTTTTTTTTAACGCATATTTAAGACAAACATTAAGTAAAATATATGAAAGGTATCGTTTTAGCTGGAGGTTCTGGAACTCGCCTCTATCCTATCACTAAAGGTATAAGTAAGCAGCTTATTCCTATTTTTGATAAACCTATGATTTATTATCCTATCTCAGTGTTAATGTTAGCAGGAATCAGAGAAATTTTAATTATTTCTACACCTTTTGATTTACCTTATTTTAAGCATTTGTTTGGTGATGGTAGCCAATATGGTGTTAGCTTTCAATATGCAGAGCAGCCTTCGCCTAATGGTTTAGCGCAAGCTTTTATTATAGGTGAAGAGTTTATAGGTAAAGATAGTGTTTGCTTGGTGTTAGGAGATAATATTTTTTACGGTGCAGGTTTCAGTCAGCTTCTTCGTAAAAGCGTTGAAAATGTAGAGCATAATAATATGGCAACTGTTTTTGGATATTATGTAAACGATCCTTATAGATATGGCGTAGCTGAATTTGACAAAGATGGAAAATGCTTAAGTATCGAAGAGAAACCAAAGAATCCAAAGAGTAATTATGCCGTTGTGGGGCTGTATTTTTATCCCAATAGTGTTATAGAAATAGCAAAAAATATTAAGCCTTCAGAGCGTGGAGAATATGAAATAACGAGTATCAATCAAGAGTTTTTATCGAAAAAGGCATTAATGGTTCAAACTTTACAACGTGGATTTGCATGGCTTGATACAGGTACACATAATAGTTTATATGAAGCAAGTACCTTTATAGAATGTATAGAGAAGCGTCAAGGTTTGAAAGTAGCATGCTTAGAAGAGATTTCATATAAAAAAGGATGGATAAATAGAGAGCAACTTTTAAAAGAGGCAGCTCCTATGGAAAAGAATGAATATGGTAAATATCTTATTCGTTTGGCAAATGAGAAATAAATAAAAAAGCATTGAAATAAATAAAAAAACATGGAAGAGAATAATACAGTAGATAATAAAAGAGATTATAATGCTATAGAGGATAAAAGTTTGTTTAATATTCAGACTATTTATAGAGTAGTAATTTTAAATTGGTATTGGTTTGTTTTATCACTTATTATCTGTATAGGGTTAGCTAAAATATTTTTACGCTACACTACTCCTATGTATCAGATATCAGCTAAGTTGTTGGTAAAAGATGCTGATAATCATAGATCTTCATCAATAAAATATGCAAGTAATTTAGGTACTATTTCTAATTCTAATGGATTAGATAATGAGATGGAAATTTTAACATCGCGTTCACTTGCTAGTGCTGCAGTGCGCAATCTAAAATTATATACAACTTATACAACAGAGGGTAGAATAAAAGAATATAGTTTCTATAAAAACGAACCTATCACAGTAGATATTGATTCTGCTCATTTAGACAAATTGAATGCACCTATATCTTTAAATATTGCACGTAAGGGAAATTATTATAATATAACAGGTACGTATTATGAACCTATAGATGAGTTCTCTCATCGTGGTCCATTTAGTATTAATAGAAAAGTATCTACTTTGCCTATAACCCTTATTACCCGTGCAGGTAATATTACAATTACGTATAATGATAATCGCTCTTTACATGATGGTCAGTTTGAAAATGTTACCATAGTTTCTCCTAAAATGGCAGCAGCGAGATACACACGATCTTTACAAGTTGCTCAAGATGCAAAAGCATCATCTATAGCGCAGTTGCAAATAACAGATGCTATTCCTCAGCGTTCTATAGATTACCTAAAGCAGTTAATCGTAGAATACAATTTGCAGGCTAATGAAGACAAAAACACTATTGCTATACGTACAGAGCAATTTATTAATGATCGTTTAGATAAGATTAATGCTGAGCTTAGCAAGACAGAGGGAAAGTTGCAGAAATATAAACAAGAAAATGGTATGATTGCGCTTGAGGCTAGTTCGGCTAATTCTTTTCAAAATCAAAATGTATATGAACAGAAATTAGTTGATATTCAAACGCAGATAGAATTATTTAATACAATTTCTTCTGAGATAGAAAAGTCTTCACGAAATCTTACACAGGTTATTCCTTCTAATGTAGGATTGCAAGATGAAAGTTCTGCAAAGTTGATAGATCGTTATAATGAATTGGTATTAGAGCGTAATCGTTTATTAAAAAGTGCTTCTGAAAATTCACCTGTTATACAGCCATTGAGCGATCAGCTTAGAGTATTAAACCGAAACATTAGAGACGCCATAAGTGCAGCTAAAAGAAGTTTTTTAATTCAAAGAGATGCTCTTGCTGGTCAGTATAATAAATTCTCAGGCGAAGTGGCAGAAGCTCCTAAACAAGAAAAAGATTTAACGCAGATAGGTAGACAACAAGAAGTGAAATCAGGGCTTTTTCTTATGCTTTTACAGAAGCGTGAAGAAAATAATATATCTTTAGCAGCAACAGCAGATAAAGGAAAGTTGATAGACGATCCTGAGCTTGTGGGGCAGGTTAGTCCACAGTCTTCTGTTATTTTAGGTACAGCAGCTCTTATAGGATTATTGATTCCTTCTTTAATTTTGTTCTTAATAAGCTTATTACGCTATAAGATAGAAGGGCATGAAGACGTTACTCGTCTTACACGTATTCCTATTTTAGCTGATGTTGCAATAGCAAGTAATAAGGCAAAGGGTAAAGCAGATATAGTAGTGCATGAAAATCAAAACAATCAGATGGAAGAGATTTTTCGTGCAATGCGTACAAATTTGCAGTTTATGTTGCAGGAAGATGAGAAAGTTATTTTATTTACATCTTCCACATCGGGTGAAGGTAAAACCTTTATAGCTTCTAATTTGGCTATGAGCTTTGCCCTATTGGGAAAGAAGGTCATTCTTGTTGGTCTTGATATTCGTCGTCCTCGATTGGCAGAGCTGTTTAAAATAAGCGATCATAAACATGGTATAACTAATTTATTGGTGAAAAATAACCAAACTTTAGAAAGTATTTATGACCAGATATTGCCCTCTGGAGTGCATCCTAATTTAGAGTTATTAATGTCAGGGCCAATACCTCCTAACCCTACAGAGCTTACGGCACGTCAGTCTTTAGAAGATATATTTAAGATATTGAGAGAAAATTATGATTACATTATTGTAGATACAGCTCCTGTAGGGTTGGTAACAGATACTTTACAAATAGCTCGAGTATCTGATGCTACTGTTTACTTATGTCGTGCAGACTATACTCCTAAAGCTACTTTTGGCATGGTTAATAGCTTTGCTGTAGAAAAGAAGTTACCTAAGATGTCGCTTGTTATTAATGGCATTGATATGTCTAAAAAGAAGTATGGTTATGAATATGGCTATGGCAAATATGGTAAATATGGGCGTTATGGTAAATATGGCTATTACAACTCTAATAAGCAGTATGGTGGATATGGAAGTTATAATAATAGCCATTATGGCAATAAGAATGACAATTCTATAAAGAAATAGCAAAAATGGTTATAGCAATAGATTTTGATGGAACAATAGTAGAACATAAATATCCTAAAATAGGGGAGGAGATACCTTTTGCTATAGACACTCTTAAGGAGCTAATCAATGATGGTCATCGCCTTATTTTGTGGACTGTTAGAGAAGGAATATTGTTAGAAGATGCTGTAAACTGGTGTCGTGATAGAGGAATAGAGTTTTATGCAGTCAATAAAGATTATCCTGAAGAGGAAAAGCATAAAAACAATCATTTCTCTCGTAAGATAAAAGCAGATATGTTTATAGATGATAGAAACTTTGGAGGCTTACCAGACTGGGGCACTATATACAATATGATTAAAAATAACGAAACGTGGCAATCAAGTCAAGATAAATATTATAATCCACCTAAAAAGAAGCATTGGTGGCAAATATAAGCTAAAATATTAATACCAGAAGGTGGTTCATGTTATCAAATAACCCTTATATGTTGTTAAACGTATAAGGGTTATTTCGTATTTATAGTAGGTAAGTAAAACTTAAAAGCACATATCACTTAGCTCATAAAAATAAGAACGGGATATTTAACATATAAAAGTTTAATGTAGTATATATGTTTTTTACTGTTTGGTTTTTACTATTAAGGGTATACATATAAGATAGTAAAAAAGCATTTATAGCTATGGTAAAAATCAACTAACACACTTAAAAATAATCTATTTTTGGTGAAAAAATAAATTAAAAACAATTTAAAAATAAATTATTTTTAAAAATAAGCAGACATCTTTTTTAAAGTAAAACATAATTTTTTCTTTTATAAAATGTAGTGTTTTATTGAAGCTAAGATATAGAATGTTCAAAAAAATCAGGGTTTCATATTAGAAATGATCGTTTGATATTTTAATATTTTATGAGTTTTAAATAAGCGATAAGCATAATATTAATTTATCATTGTATTATAACTTTTACTATGGTAAGGAATAAGAGTTATTGGAAATATTAATTCTAACTAATGTAGATAGTATGATAATAAGAAAAAGATATGAGTAAAGGTAAATGCTGTTAAGTGTATATTATATAGTAAAAAAAAATACGTTAAATTTGGAAATATAGTATTAGAATGTTTTTTTTATATATCTTTGCAGGGTAAGAAGAGTAATAAGAAAAATACTTTGCTTTTACTTTAAGATAAACTTAAAAAACAAATTTAAAATTTAAGGCTATGCCAAATATTTCTATACGTGGTAATAAAATACCAGAATCACCTATTCGCAAATTAGCACCTATTGCTAATGCTGCACAACAACGTGGTGTAAAGGTTTATCATCTTAATATAGGTCAGCCAGACTTGCCTACTCCTAAATGTGGATTAGATGCTTTAAAAAATATTAATCGTACATTATTAGAATATTCTCCTTCACAAGGGTGCCTATCTTATCGTGAAAAATTATGTGAGTACTATAAAAAATATGATATCAACTTAACTGCTGATGATATTATTATTACAACAGGAGGGTCTGAGGCTGTGCTGTATTCTTTTATGACATGTTTAAATCCAGGTGATGAGGTTATTCTACCAGAACCATCATATGCTAATTACATGTCTTTTGCTATGCAAGTTGGAGCGAAAATACGTCCTATTTCTACTACTATCGAAAAAGGGTTTGCACTACCTCCAATAGAAAAATTTGAAGAAATAATAAACGAACATACTAAAGCCATTATGATTTGTAATCCTAATAATCCAACAGGGTATCTATATACTAAGGAGGAAATGAAACAAATTAGAGATATAGTGGCTAAGCATAATCTATTTCTGTTCTCTGATGAGGTGTATCGTGAATATACCTATACTGATGAGCCTTATTTCTCTGCTATGAACTTAGAAGGGATAGATAACAATACTATTCTTATAGATTCTGTTTCTAAAAGATACAGCGAGTGTGGTATTCGTATAGGGGCTCTTATAACAAAAAATGAAGAAGTGAGGAAAACGGTTATGAAATTTTGTCAGGCTCGCCTTTCTCCACCCTTAATAGGACAAATTATTGCAGAAGCAAGCCTTAATGCACCAGAAGAATATTATCGTGAAATTTATAAAGAATATGTAGATAGAAGAAATTGTCTAATAGCAGGATTAAATAAAATACCGGGAGTATATTCGCCTATGCCTATGGGAGCATTCTATACAATAGCAAAGCTACCTGTAAAAAATGCAGATGATTTCTGCCGTTGGTGTTTAGAGGAGTTTAACTATAATGGTGAAACTGTTATGATGGCACCTGCCAGTGGCTTCTATTCTACACATAATGCTGGTATTAATCAGGTTAGAATAGCTTATGTTCTGAAGCGCGAAAAATTACAACGCTCTCTAACTATCCTTGAGAAAGCTTTAGAACAATATCCTGGTAGAATATGATAGATAGTAATAATATTTCTAAACAGATGAATGCTTATAAAAGCAAAATTATATAGGCTGAATATGTTTTAGATTATATTTTATGTCATAAAATTATAATATAAATGAACTTTTCTCTTTACGTTGCACGAAAAATTTATACCGGAGGTAGAGGTCTAAATAATAAAGTTTCTAAGCCTGCGATAAGAATAGCCACACTCGGAGTAACTATAGGTTTGTCTGTAATGATTATCTCTGTAAGTGTAGTATTAGGGTTTAAAAATTCTATCAGAGATAAAGTTGTTGGCTTTGGCAGTCATATTATTGTAACAAATATTTTAAATATAGATGGAGCAGAACAGTATCCTATAGCTATTAATAAAGATTTAACAAGAAGACTCACACAGGTAGATGGTGTAAAAAAAGTAGAGAGATATGCTTATACTGAAGGGGTATTAAAAACAAATTCCGATTTTTTAGGTATTATGCTTAAAGGTATTGGTCCTGAATATGATCTTTCTTTTATACATGAAAACCTTAGAGAGGGTAATATTCCTAATTTTTCTGATAAAAAAAGCCAAAACAAGATAGTTATATCAGAAACAATAGCTCAAAAGCTAAACCTTCATGTGGGGGATAAAGCTTTTGCATATTTCTTAAATCGACAAGGGGTGCGTATGCGTTATTTTAAAATAGCAGGCATTTACGCCACAAATATGAAGCAATTTGATTCACAAATATGTTTTACAGATCTTTATACAACACAAAAACTTAACAGTTGGAAAGATGATCAATATGGTGGGGTAGAATTGCTAATAAAAGATTTTAATAATCTCCATATAGAGTCTAATAAAATATCACATCTTGTTAAGGACAGAAGGGATAAATACAATAACACTTATGCTGCTTCTAATATTATTAGTCAGTATCCGCAAATTTTCTCTTGGCTTAATCTTATGGATATGAATGTATGGATTATTTTAGGTCTGATGATAGCAGTAGCTGGTGTAACAATGGTGTCAGGATTATTAATTATTATCCTTGAACGTACACAAATGATTGGCACCATGAAGGCTCTTGGGTGTAGGAATAAGCAAATACGCCATATATTTCTATGGTTTGCTACATTTGTAATCGGAAAAGGTTTACTCTTTGGTAATATTATAGGAGTAGGTATAATATTGTTGCAAAGATATACAGGATTTATAAAACTTGACCCACAAACCTATTATGTGAATATTATTCCAGTAGAAATAAACATTCTTCTTATCTTAGCCCTTAATATTATTACTATGATAGTATGTGTATTAGTGCTAATTGCTCCAAGCTATTTAGTAAGTAGAATTAATCCAGCCAAATCAATGCAATATGAATAAAATAGGAGAAATACTTGCTTCTTTACTCTACGGCATTATAAATTGTATATAGATATAGAGTTTTTGCAATATTTTTACATTGAGTATTAATTATTTTTCCTATCTTTGTACATTATTAGGGCAATGTGCAACTAAGGCATCTGCGAATATAATATCTCAAGAAGGATAAGCTTTTATATAAAGAATAGGATAAAAAACATCATTAACATTCTATTATTTATTCTTGTTTTATGTTCTTAAGCGGAGATAAGGTTCACTCTTTTTTTATAACCAATAATCAGCACAATGTGCTTGATTGTAGGGAGAGAGAATAATGTCTCTTTTATAATGTTTTGTTTTGCATTGCTTGTGTTTAGTATAAATATGAAAAAATACGATTATCTCATTGTAGGCTCTGGCTTGTTTGGTTCTACTTTTGCATATCTTGCCACAAAAATAGGTAAGAAATGCTTGGTAATAGATAAGCGTGCACATGTAGGAGGGAATCTTTATTGTGAAGAGGTAGAAGGTATAAGTGTTCATAAATATGGTGCACATATATTTCACACAAATAATAAGCGAGTATGGGACTTTGTTAACAGTATAACGGAGTTTAATCGTTATACTAACTCTCCTGTTGCAAATTATAAAGGTAAGCTATATAACTTGCCTTTTAATATGAATACGTTTTACCAGATGTGGGGAGTATTAACACCTACTGCGGCTTGGAAGAAGATAGAAGAACAGAGAGCTGAGGTTGTTGCTGCAATGAAAATAGCAGGAATACAGGAGCCTCGCAATTTAGAGGAGCAAGCTCTTTTATTAGTAGGTAGAGATATTTACGAGAAACTTATAAAGGGCTACACAGAAAAGCAGTGGGGTCGTAAATGTACAGAGCTTCCTGCTTTTATTATCAAACGACTTCCACTTCGTTTTGTTTTTGATAATAATTATTTTAATGATAGCTATCAAGGTGTTCCTAAGGGAGGGTATAACAGGTTAATACAAGGTTTGCTTGCAGGTATAGAAACACGTATAGAAACTAATTTTTTTACTGATCGTACCTTATGGGAAAATATTGCAGAAAAGATAGTTTTTACAGGAAAGATAGATGAGTTTTATAATTACAAATATGGATATTTGGAGTATCGTACGGTAAGTTTTGAGCAGGAAACTCTTAATACGCCTAATTGGCAAGGCAATGCTGTAGTAAATTATACTGAAAAAGAAGTCCCATACACACGCATCATAGAGCATAAGCACTTTGAGCTTTTCGGTAGTGATGTGTATAAATGCCCTAAGACCGTAATTTCAAAAGAATATTCTACAGAGTGGAAGCCTGGCATGGAGCCTTATTATCCAGTAAATGATGATAAAAACATAGCTTTATATAAGCAGTATAAGCAGCTATCTGACAAGGAAGATAAAATTATATTTGGCGGAAGATTAGCTCAATATAAATATTATGATATGGCTCCTATAGTAGAGCAGGTATTAGAAATGTTTGACTGAGGTGTTATGTTACTAAAAAAGATGTAATGCTTTATAGAGAATTTATTTGCAAATAATAATTTTCTAAATATCATTGTTTAATCTTCATTGTAGTATATACTGCATTTTATAAAATAATTATAGTAAATGAAAATAGCGCTATTAACAAGTTTAACACCTACTGCAGAGAATGTTAGAGGGGCTTCTGCTCTACCTTATCACATGATGATAGAGCGAAAGGAAGATATTGATATAGATATTTATACTTTCAATTATAATGATATCAGTGAAAGCAAGATAGCTGAAGTAGAAAAAACGTTAGGTGTTAGGATTCATATACTATCACAACCAAAGTGGCTATTTTATGTTTTAAAATATAATTTGCTTATTATAAGATTACTTCTTGCAATGCCAATATACTATTATCTGAAGATACCAAAAGATGTTTTTATGTCTATAGATAAAGCTAATTATGATGGTATTTGGATATATGGGCAAGAGCTGTCAAGAGTAGCAAAGCAATTTAAGAAGTATAAGCGAGTACATGTTTTGCCAGATTGTGAATCGTTGTTTTTTTATAGAATGCTGAAGCAACGGTTTGTTATCCATTCCATTCATTTATTTTGGAGAGAGGCTATAATGTATAGGAAGTATATTCGTTTAGAAAAAGCGTATGATAATAGTGATAATATTCAGTATATGCTTGTGGGAAAAGAAGATTTGAAAACCTTAATAAATAACAATACTAAAATAAGAGCTTCCTTTTTCTATCACCCTCACTACGAGTTATACAGTAAAAAAAGTATTTGTTTAAAAAAAGAAAAATTGAGTATTGTTATAGCTGGACAATATAATATATATATGAAGCAGGCTTCTGATGAGCTGGTAAGCCAACTTTTAAAGCATAAGGAGTTGTCAAGTTACTATACTATAACATTTCTTGGTAGAGGCTGGGAAGAACATGTGAAACATTTAGCCCTAAGTGGCTTTATAACTAATAAGGTAGTTTTTGCTAAAGATTATATAGAAGAGGTTTCTAAACATGATATTCAGATCACTCCTATTTCTATAGGAACAGGAACAAAAGGAAAGGTTTTAGATGCACTCTCTTCAGGATTGCTTGTATTAGGTACACCTTATGCTATGGAAAACATTTTAGTAGACAACGGAAAGTCTTGTTTAGAATATGCTAAAGCAGAAGATGTTATCGAAATATTAAAGGATATTCCTTTAAAAAGAGAATTATATGAGCAAATAGCAAAGGCTGGTAGAGAAAATGTTCTGTCGCATCATAGCAGAAGACAAGCAGCTACACTCTTATTTAATAAGTTTAAATAATAGAATATGTTTATTTATATAGTTATATTTGTTATAGTCCTTTTATGGTTGTCATTAGGAGAAAAGGAGGCTTTATCACGAAAAAAACTTATGTTTTGCTTGTTGGGTTTAGCATTGTTTGTGGGATTTGGAGATATGCTTGGTGGATATGACAGATATATATATGCAGAACTTTTTGATGACACCTCAGATGCTACAGATGCGGCTATTCCTTATATAGATGCGTCTATTTCCGGGTATTATAAAGAGTATGGATATGTTCTTCTTAATATATTAATTTCTCATATAACAGCTAATCGATATATTTTCATATTGTTAGTAACTTTTATTATATATGGCTTAATTTATAAATCATTTAGTGAGTATTTAGAGAATTATCCGTTGGGAATGATTCTCTTCCTTGGACTGATGTTTTGCTTCACATTTACTTATCTGCGTGAAGTTATAGCAGTTTCTATATCTTGGTATGCAATGCGATATGCTGTGAAACGAAATTTTTGGAAGTTTATTCTTTTCACATCTTTAGCTATAAGTTTTCATAATTCGGCGGTTATATTTCTTCCATTTTATTTTTTCCCTATACGAAAATTTAATCCTAGCACTATAGCTATCGTAATGACAATATTGCTTCTTATTGGTATATCTCCTCTTCCTGCTCAATTATATACTCATTTTGGTGCTTTAACAGGTTCAGAAGAAAGAACTGCATATTATGCAGAGGAATTAGACAGATCAGGGATTAGGATAGAATACATAATAGAAGCAGTTTTCTTTCTTTTCTTTATTCTTAAAAATTATGATAAGGTCACTAAAGATAAGCAAAGCTTAATATTTACAAATGCAGCAATTGTTTTCTGTGCTGTTCTGATGTTGTTTATTAAATCTTCTTCAGGAGGGCGATTAGGTTGGTATTATATGATTGGAGTTATAGTTACATTGGTAAAGATAGGTAACTTCAAGGATAAAATAAGCTATTATCGCAAATTTTTAGTACTAATTAGCTTTATACTTTATTTAAGATTTATATTATATTGGGGCATTTATCTTTATCCTTATAAAACTTTTCTTACTAATGGGCACAGAGATGGTGACAATATTTTCTATAGATTTGAATATGATCAGAAGTATGACAAGAATAAGTTTTACCGACCGATTTTTAAGTTTTAGTAATTATGTCAGTATTAACATCTAAGACAATTTCAGCTATTCGTTTTCCTATGATAATAGCAGTTGTCTTATTACACACTTATATCATAGATAGACCTATAAATGGTATTGTATATATCCAAACAGGTACTTATACTTATTTAGACTATTTTATACAGATTTACCAAAATGAGTTAGCTAATTTTTCAGTGCATCTATTTTTTTTTATATCAGGTTTTCTGTTTTTTATAGGATTAGAGAAATTTGAATGGAAAAAATATTTTCATAAATGTCATAAAAGGTTTTATTCTTTAGTCATTCCTTTTTTTATATGGAATATTATATTTATGCTATTTGTTGCAGCAGTAAATGCTTTAGCTCCTTCATTACTTTCATATAAAAAAAGTTTTTTAAACATGTCTTTTTGGGAAATATGTAATTGTTTTTGGGAAATGAGTCAAGGATTAATACCCTTATGGTTTTTAAGAGACTTAATAATTATAACTATTATATGCCCCATTATTTATTTTTTATTATCTTGTAAGTTAAATAAAGTAGTAATGTTATTTTTTACACTTTTCTATTTATCTGGTTATTGTCAATACATAGAAGGTATTGGGTTAAGGGCTTTATATCCATTTATTTTAGGTGCCTGGTTTAGTATCAATAAAATAGATCCTATTATTAAATTAAGAAAGCATTACATACTAATCTCTATTTTAACCTTATTGCTTGTATCAATAGATTTCTTTATGTGGAAATATAATAAAGAAAATTTAACTATAGTTAGTCTTATGAGATTAATCGGCGGAATATGGTGTTTAATAAGTGTATCTTATTTAGTAGAGAGATATAATTTTGGAAAGTTTAAATTATTCTCAGAGAGTTCTTTTTTTGTTTTCGTTTTTCATATGTTTATAATATATATTCCAGCTAAGTTATGGATAAAAATTTTGCCAATTAATACTTTAGGTGCATTTATTTCTATTCTAATAATACCTTTTATGGTATCTTTTTCATGTGTAGGAATATATTTTTTACTGAAGTTAATAATGCCTAAGTTTACAGCAATCTTAGTAGGTAACAGATAAAAGAAGAGGTAATGAATAAGATAACAGTAGTAACACCAACTTATAATAGAGCAAAAGAATTAAATTATTTATATAAATCCCTTCTTAATCAGAGTGTAGAATATTTTGATTGGTTAATAATAGATGATGGATCAGTTGATAATACTAAAGAGGTAATACAAGATTTTATAAAAGATAAGAAACTTAATATAACTTATTTAAAAAAAGAAAATGGTGGAAAACATACTGCTTTAAATATTGCGATTAGAGTTGTTAATACAGAATTATTCTTTATAGTGGATAGCGATGATTTGCTAACACATGATGCAATAGAAACTATATTATCTGATTGGAATAATCATTGTAATAAAAATATTTGTGGAATAGGTTATTTGAGAGGTGATAAAAAAGGAAATGTTATAGGAGATAAATACCCTTCAGATAATATTATAGATAATTTTATACATTTGCGCTATAATAAATCTATTAGTGGAGATAAGGCTGAAGTGTGGGTTACTAAAAGTTTAAAGAAATATTGTTTTCCTGAATTTGATGGTGAACATTTTATAAGCGAGTCAGTGTTATGGATAAAAGTTTCAAGAAATAAAGATATGCTATTTAGAAATAAAATTATTTATATTACTGAATATCTTGCAGGAGGATTATCAGATACAGGAAGGGCTTTACGTTTTAAATGTCCAAATGGAATGATTTATGGCTCATTAGAAACAATGTCAAAGGACTTTTCATTTAAGATACGTTATAAACAAGCATTGTTATATATTGTATATAGTAAGTTTGGACGAAGAACTATACAACAAATAATAAAATGTCCTTATCCTTTTTTGGTAATCATAGCTTTTTTACCAGGAATGTTATTATATAAATATTGGAAGAAAGAATATAATTTGTAAGATATGAATAAGTTTGAGTATAGTGTTTCTATTCGTACTCTTGGTAAGGGGGGGGATAAGTTTAAAAAAGAGTTAGAGTCTTTACATGCACAAACAATAAAGCCAAAACATATTTATGTATGCATTGCAGAAGGTTTTCAACGTCCGGAATTTCAGGTAGGATATGAAGAATATATATCAGTACCCAAAGGTTTAGTACATCAGCGTGGAGCTTCTGCAGATATAGTAGAAGAGGATTTTATTCTTATTTTGGACGATGATGTGTATTTCCCTAAAGATGCTGTTGAGAAAATGTATGCTATTTTAAAAGAAAATAAAGCTGATGCAGTAGCTCCTGATACGTTTCCTAATCATGAAATGTCGCTTAAAGAAAAGATAAAAGCAAGATTAGCTAATGATGTCCGTTGGAGAAGTAACGATAATTGGGCTATAAAAATAGAACCAAATGGAACATTTTCTTATAACAATAATCCTCGTAAGGGTGGAGTATATCTTACGCAGAGTGCTGCGGGTCCAGCAGTTTTTATTAAGACGAAAGTTTTTAAAGATATTCATTATAAAGATGAGTATTGGGTAGATACATTTCCTGCAGGTTCTTTAGGTGAAGATCAAATTATGTTTTATAAAATATTTCGCAATGGATATAAATTGATGATGCAGTACGATGCTGGTATAATTCACCTTGATGCTTCTACAAATAAGGCTAGTCAAAAAACTTATGAAAAACTTTATTATAGAGCAATGGCTCAATATCTAATTTGGTATCGTTGTTGCTATGGAGTAAATGGTATAAGTGAAGAAGAACGTTCTTGCTGTAAACGTGCTTATAGATTTAGGTTTTTACTCGGAGGAATAGTACGTTTAGCTTTCTCTATTTTAAAATTAGACGTTAAGTATATTAAAGCTCATGTTAGAGGATATAAAGATGCTAAAAAATATGCAGACTCTAAAGAATACCAAGCGGTACCTAATTTTATAATATAAAAAAAATATTATAAATGATTCTTAGTATTATAATACCAATATATAATGTGGCAGAATATCTTCCTTTATGTCTTAACTCTGTTTTTAGACAAGGACTAAAAGAAGAATCTTTTGAAATTATACTTATAAATGATGGTTCTACTGATAATTCTTTAGATATTTGTAAAGAATACGTACGTAGGCATAATAACATCTGTTTAATAGATAAAAAGAATGAAGGAGTAGCTGTTGCAAGAAATAAAGGCATAGAAATAGCTAAAGGTAAATATATAGCCTTTCTTGATGCAGATGATTATTTATTAGATAATGGGTATAAGATAGTATTAGATACTTTTAGTAACCGTGGTAATTTTGACGTGTTGCATTTTTATAGTAGCTATGATAACTGGGAAAAGAAGCCTATTGATAATAGTATAGACTTTGAGGGAACAGGACATGAATATATAGTTAAGCAAGGGTTACCATCTTTTTGTTGGTTATGTTTATATAGAAAAGAGTTTTTAGATGAGCACAGTATTAGATTTAAAAAATTAATTGTTGGTGAAGATCAGTTATTCTCTTCGCAGGTGTATATAGCAAATCCAAGATTAGCTTCAACTAGAGCTAATTTTTACCGTTATGTGATACATAAAAATAGTGCTACAACAAAACGTTCTATAAAGCATGCGAGACAATGTGTAGAGGATTATCTTTCCTCATATAAAGATATACTTTTAACAATGGCAAAGTATAGTATAACATTAGAAAACAAAGTTGTTTACGATAAATGTTTAAGATCGCTAAATTCTAAAAAGATGTTTGGATTAAGTAGAATCTTTTCTGCTAACTATTCTCCTGAAACATATGAAAAAGTCTTAGTAAAATGTAAAAAAATAGGTTTTTATCCTTTTAAAGAGAGTTCAAATACAATTAAAGGAAAAATCATAACTTATATAATGAATATTTCTTTGAAAAAATATTTTTCATATAAACTTTCTTCTTTTATATTTAATAATATTATAGTGCCTTATATAATGCCTATTATTAGGAAAAAACTTTAAAAAACTTATTAAGTTAAATATAATAGAGGAAATATGAGAATACTTCATGTGATAACATCATTAGAAACAGGAGGGGCTGAGAATCTTATATCAGAGATGGTTCCTTTACTTAAAAAGAAAGGCGTTGAAGTAGATGTTCTTACTTTCATTGGAGGCGAAACTCCTTTTTATGAAAAGCTACGCAAAAATAGTATTAATGTCTATTCTTTAGCAAGAAAAGGTAGTGTGTATAGAGTAGGATTTATATTTAAGATATTTCCTTTTCTGAAAAAATATGATATTATTCATACACATAACACTGCTTGTCAGCTGTTTGTAGCATTAGCTAAGATGATAATACCATGTAAATGTAAGTTAGTAACAACCGAGCATAGCACAGAAAACCGTAGACGTTCTAAGTGGTGGTTAAAGCCATTTGATAAGTGGATGTATAGTAGGTATGAAAAAATAATATCAATATCAGAAATAGCAACAAAGTTGTTAATAGATTATATAGGGTATGATAGTAAGGTTATAACTATACCAAATGGTGTAAACATAGAAAAGTTTCATTCTGCAAGACCTAATAAAGAGTATAAAAAGGAAGGAGATGTTATCATATCAATGGTTGCAGGTTTTCGAGTGGGTAAGGATCAAGATACTTTAATAAAAGCTTTGCAATATCTGCCAACTAACTATAAGGTATGGTTGTTAGGTGATGGTGTGCGTAGAAACGAAATAGATAATCTTATAAGCAAGTTGTCTTTAAGAGAGCGAGTAAGGCTTTTTGGCGTGCGTAGCGATGTACCAGAACTGTTGCAGGCTTCAGATGTTATAGTTATGTCTTCTCGTTATGAGGGCTTATCTTTGGCAAGTATAGAGGGAATGTCTGTGAATAAGCCTTTTATAGCGAGTGATGTTAAGGGATTACATCAAACTACTATAGGGGCTGGTATTCTCTTTCCTTATCAGAATGACAGAAAATTGGCAGAAGAAATATTAAAACTTATGGAAGATAGTCTTTATTATCAGCAAGTAGCAGAAGCCTGTTATAAAAGGGCACAACTATTTGATATAGATACCACTGTTAATGGGTATTTAGAGGTTTATAATAACTTGTTATTGCAATAAATAAGAATATGAAAAAGAAGATAATACGTATAATGACCTCTGATATAAGTCTTGATTCATTTGGAAAGGGACAATTAAAATTTTTAAATAAAGAGTTTAATGTTATAGGCGTATCTAACAATACTGGACTGTTAGAAGAGATAGGTAAGCGTGAGGGTATAAGAACTATAGAAGTGCCTATGTGCCGTGAGATTTCATTATTATCCGATATTAAATGTTTATGGAAGTTATATTGTATTTTTAAGAGGGAGAAGCCTGACATTGTACATGCAAATACTCCAAAAGGAAGTTTATTGGCAATGATAGCCGGGAAAGTTGCTGGTGTAAAGCATCGTATTTATCTTGTAACAGGATTACGTTATGAGGGTGCAAGTGGTATATTTCGTGTTTTGTTAATGATGATGGAGCGTATTACTTGTTATTTTGCAACAAAGGTTATTCCTGAGGGACGAGGAGTTTTAAATACTTTACAGAAAGATAAGATAACGAGTAAGCCTCTGAAAGTAATATTAAATGGTAATATTAATGGCATTGATACGAGTTATTTTTCTGATGAAGCAGTAGGAATTAGCCGTAAGGAAATGAGGCAAAAACTTTGTTTATCCCCCAATGATTTTACATTTATATTCATAGGACGGATAGTAAGGGATAAAGGCATTAATGAGCTTATTGCTTGTATGAAAGAGTTAAGAGGTAAATGTAAACTTATTATAGTAGGTTCTTTTGAGTTGAGTAAAGGCACTATTTATAAAGAATACGAGACTTTTTTTAATGAAAATAAAGACATATTATATGTAGGTTCTCAGAAAGATGTGCGTCCTTATCTTCTTGCTTCAGATGCTTTAGTGTTTCCAAGTTATCGTGAAGGATTTCCTAATGTAGTAATGGAAGCTGGAGCAATGGGGCTACCTTCAATAGTAACAGATATTAATGGTAGTAATGAAATAATAGAAGATGGAGTGAATGGACTCATAATACCATCAAAGAGTGCTATTGCATTACTTAAAGCTATGAACCTCTTTATACAAAATAAAAATAAGGTGGAGCAGCTTGCTGCTTGCGCTCGTGAGAAAATCTGTAATAGATATGAACGCCGAGATTTATGGAATGCTTTATTAGCAATGTATAAAGAGCTTTTATAAAATAAAAAGATTTTTAGCAAGATGTATCAATATTTTTTAAAACGTCTTTTAGATATAGTCATCTCTTTTATAGTCTTGGTATGTGTTAGCCCTTTATTGTTAGTAGTAACCGTTTGGCTTTATTTTACAAATAAAGGCACTGGAGTGTTCTTTTATCAAGAACGTCCAGGTAAAAACAAGAAAATTTTTAGAATAATTAAGTATAAGACAATGACCGATGAATGTGATGAGTCTGGAAAATTATTATCTGATGAACATCGTATAACTAAAGTAGGAAAGTTTGTACGTTCAACATCTATAGATGAGTTGCCACAGCTTATAAATGTTTTAAAGGGTGATATGTCTTTAATAGGACCACGCCCATTATTAGTAGAATACCTACCATTATATTCTGAAGAGCAGATGCGTAGGCATGAAGTTAGACCTGGTATCACGGGTTGGGCTCAATGTCATGGTCGTAATGGAATAACTTGGAAAAAAAAGTTTGAATATGATGTATGGTATGTTGATCATGTTTCGTTGATAACAGATTTAAAAGTTATTTGGTTTACTATAAAGTCGGTACTCAAGCGTGATGGCATATCGCAGGAAGGTCTTGTTACAATGGAAGAATTTAATGGAAGTAATTGAAAAAATGATGACTATAAGCAATTTATCTACACCTTGTTTCATTTTAAAAGAAGAAGAACTTAAAAAAAGTATTTATGGTTTTAAAACAGCTTTAGATACTAAATTTCCAAATAGTATTATAGGTTACTCTGTAAAAACCAATTCCTTACCTTATTGTCTTAAAATAGCTAAAGATAATGGGTGTTATGCAGAAGTAGTTTCTTATCATGAATATCGATTAGCATTAACTTGTGGATTTCCTAAAAACCATATTATATATAATGGTCCGATGAAATCTAAAGATACTTTTCTTGATGTGTTAAAGCATAAAGGTATTGTAAACATAGAATCTTTCAGAGAAATAGAATGGTTAAGGGAATTATCTTGTAATGAGATTTATAAGGTTGGTATAAGACTAAATATAGACATATCGAAAATATCTCCATTAGATGAAAATCATAAAGAAGATGATAGTAGATTTGGCTTTTCTGCAGATTCTGCAGATTTTAAGAATGCTATACAACAAATATCTGAATATAGTAATGTTCGCTTAGTGGGTTTGCATATACACCGTACTTCTAAGACTCGTAGTGTAGATTTTTATAAAAACACTTTAACTTATGCCTTATCTGTTATTAATAAATATAATCTAAATATAGAATATATAGACTTAGGAGGAGGATATTTTGGTGAAATGCCAGGTAAGCCTACTTATGCAGACTATGTAGATGCTTTTTATGATGTGTTAAAGCATAGCAATAACAATTATAAGATTATAGTAGAGCCAGGTAATGCTATTGTAGCATCAGCATTTGACTATGTTTGTACTGTAATAGATGTAAAACACCATAATGATAAAAATGTTGTTACCACTGATGGGACAAGAAATGATGTAGACCCTTTATTTCATAAAACAGATTATTTCAAATCATTTATATATAAGAAAAGCTCAGAAAAATGTCAGCATAAGCAGCTTGTTGGAGGACTAACATGTCTTGAAAACGATAGATTATTTGTATTAGAGAAAGGGGAAACAACACTATGTCTCGGGGATAAAATAGTTTTTAACAGAGTGGGAGCTTATACATTGTGTCTTACACCACTTTTTATTCATTACTTTCCTGTTATATATGTAAAGAGGGGAGATGAATATTGTGTAGTAAGAGAAGAATGGACAGAAAAAGATTTTATAATGAAATCAAAATATTAAGTATATGGATAATATATTATTTTGTAGTTGTGGACGTCGCGTAAAATTATTGCAAAACTTTCGTAAGTCTATGAAGGAAAGTGGGAAAATTATTGCCACCGACCTTTCACCAGTTGCGCCTGCATTGTTTATGGCTGATAGGAGCTATCTTATGCCACGTATTGATGCACCAGAGTATATAAGTAAAGTTTTTGATATTTGTAACAAGGAAAGTGTTAATGCCATTACTACACTTATAGATCCAGAAATAGAATTGTTATCAAAACATCGTAACGAGTTTTTACAAAAAGATATTATTCCTCTTTGCCCGGCAGATTGGACAGCTCATTTATGTTTTGATAAATATGAAATGTTTAAGTACTTATATACTAAAGGAGTACGTACAGTGTTAACATACAATTCTCTTGAAAGTTTTAAAGAGGGTTTAGAAAAAGGTGAAATAAGATTCCCTGTCTTTATGAAGCCTATTTCTGGTAGTGGCAGTGCTGGGATAGGAAAAGTTAATAATTGGGAAGAGGCAGAAGAAAAGTTTTATGATGGCAAGTTTACTTATATTATTCAGGAATTAATGACAGGTGGCGACTGTGATGCAGATGTTTATGTAGACTGTATTTCTCATGAGCCTGTTGCTATTTTTTCTAAAAAGAAAATAGAAAGTAGGATAGGAGGAGCAAGTAAAACAATATCTTTTAAAGATCATAAATTGTTTGATTTTGTACGAGAAGTATGTTCTGTTTTAGAGCTAAATGGCCCTTGTGATATGGACTTCTTTTATAAAAATGGTGAGTATTATCTGAGTGAGATTAATCCTCGCTTTGGTGGAGCTTATTTGCATGCTTATGGTGCAGGAGTAGACTTCGTGCAGCTAATACTTAATAATATTCATGGAAAGAAGAATAAAAGTATTATAGGAAACTATGAAGAGGACATTATAATGATGATGTATGACGATGTTGTTATAAAAAAGAAATCAGAATTGTTGTCAGAAAACTTCCCCTTGCTTTAAGATTAATATTTACTTTTAATATTTTATCTTTTTCTCATTATATTATAATAAATCTGATATGAATTTGTTATATCTACTTTTGCAGAAGAGTTTTGGTTATAGCTCTTTACCCTTTAAGTCATTATCGCATACGGAGTATGTTTCTTTAATGTCTTTAGCTCGTAAGCAGACCGTAGACGGAATGGTAGCAGGAGTATTAATAAGAGAAAAGGTATTACTTGATAGAATAGATGCTTTTAAGGTATTTACATTATCTGAACGTATTAGGTTGTTAAACGAAAAAGTATCGAAAGAGCTAACTGCTATAAGTAAGTTGTTATCAGATAATGCTATACCACATCTTATTTTTAAAGGGCAAACAATATCTACATTATATCCTCATAGACAAGAACGCTTGCCTGGTGATATAGATTTTTATGTAGATAAAAAGCATTTTGATAGAGCAAAGACATTGATAAAGGCAGAGTGGGGGGTAAAACTTGACGCTGAAGACTCTAAGCAACACTATAGTTTTACACATAATAATGTGTTGTTTGAGTTACATTATAACATGATGCATTTCTTTTCTTCTGCTAATCAGCAGTATTGGGATAATATTCTTGCTACAAATAAGCCTGTAATGGTGAAAATATGTAATACAGACATACCTACTTTAGCACCAACGTTAAATCTGCTTTACACGTTTTTACATATGTATCATCACTTGGTAGAGTTAGGAGTGGGATTTCGTCATTTTTGCGATTTGATTTGTCTTCTTCAGCATTACCATAAAGATATAAACAAAACTTTACTTGATAAGCATCTCACAGAGTTAGGCTTTCGAAAAGCTTTCATTGCTATTGGGTGGATACTTGTAGATAAATTTAATTTGCCTAAAGAAATGTTTCCTATAGAATTAGAAAAGAAAGAACGCAAGTATGTAGAAAGAATATTAAAGATAGTACTTGCTGGAGGCAACTTTGGTAAAGATAATGTTCCTGAAGGTTTTCGCTCAGGAGGTCTTTATTTTATAAGAGCTTTTTTTAGAAAGATAAATCATTACAGGCTATTTTGGAAACTATCAGCAAAGGAAATTAAGGCATCTATTATGTATGGACTTCCTGAAAAAATAAGATTAGGTATAAAACATATATAAAAACATAAAACACCGTTTATTATATAAAGAGTAAAAGAGACTTTTTTAGTAAGGGAAAAAACAAATCTGGTGAAGAAAAATAATTTATTTTTAGTTGAAAAATAAATTAAAAATGGTGTAAAAATAATTTATTTTCGTCCTGAAATAGTTATTATTTGTTTGTTAAAGGGTTGTTGTTTGTATAATAAAAGTTAGCATTAAGTCTTCATAATGTTATTATATATGGTTATCCTTCTCTAAAGAAATCTAAGGCTTCTTCTATTTCTTTTTCTGTTATAGTCTGGTTAATACAGATATTACCAATATTGCTTAATAGAGTAATATTTATATCGTTTCCACTGTTTTTTTTGTCATGATGCATATACTTTATAATTTCTGTATAATCATCGCATGTAATGTTAAGAGTGCCATAGTTCTGTTGAATGAAAAGAACTGTTTGTCTAAGTTTGTCCGTAGGGAATCCTTTTTTATACATAGATATGAAGAGTTCTGGTATCAATCCATAAGCTACAGCGTATCCATGAAGTATGGGGTTGCGTTTTATAGCCCAACTTTCAAAGGCATGACCAAATGTATGCCCAAAGTTTAAAGCTTTTCTTATATTTTTCTCTGTTGGGTCTTGTAAGACAATATCTTCTTTTACCTTTATATTTTGGGTGAGCATAGATGAGAGTTTTTTTAGGTTAGGCTTAAAAAGATCAAAATTAATATGTTCTGCCCACATAGTTTCATTACTAATAAGGCTATGTTTTAACATTTCTGCAAATCCACTTAGTATATTTTCATGATCTAAGGTTTTTAACCATTGCGTGTTCAAAACAACAGAAATGGGGTTATTAAATACTCCTATTTCGTTTTTTAATCCCCTAAAATTAATTCCTGTTTTCCCTCCAACACTGGCATCTACCATAGCAAGAAGAGTAGTTGGAATGTTTATAAATTTTATACCTCTTTTAAATGTAGATGCTGCAAATCCTCCAAGATCAGTTACCATTCCTCCCCCAAGATTTATTAATACTGAGTGTCGAGTAGCTCCAAGAGTTTGTAAAGAAGTCCAAACATCTATAACAGTATTAATATTTTTATTAATATCCGATGCTTTTATAGTTATAGTTTCTGCTTTTTTTAAGCAATGATAGTCTTTTATTAGTGGTAAACATTTCCTTTTGGTATTTTCGTCCACTAATATAAAAATCTTGTCATGTTCACATTTTGCTATTAAGGTAGCAATGTCTAAAGATAGGTTGTGTGAGGAGATAATGTTTTGAAGCATGTACTATTTTATAAAAACGTATGATGAAATAAAAAAATAATATGACCTTTTAAAGATGTTTTATTGCTTATAAGCTTTTTAATCAAGATCTTCTTCATTATCTAAATCACAATCGTCTAAATAGATAAATGCCTCCATTGCGCGTCGTTCTTTCTTAGTAGGACGCCCTGTGCCCCTTGCTCTGTCTACAAAACCACTTATACGACTCATCTCTAAAAGTTCATATTGTTTGGCATCGGTAACATTTTCGTAAACTTCAGGTATAAGTTTAGCTCCTACACGTTGCTCAATGGTTTTAAGCACTTTAAAGGAATAAGTGATGGGAGCTTTCTTAACACTTACCACATCGCCTACTTTTATATTATGGGAAGGCTTCCTGCTTACTCCTGCTACTGTAACACGACCATTTTTGCAAGCATTAGCAGCTAAAGAGCGCGTCTTAAATATTCGTGCAGCCCATAGCCATTTATCTATTCGTGCTATATCGCTCATATTATTTCTTCCCCAGTTTATTATATTCGTTCATAGTAAATCCAAGCCCTGAAAGTACAAAACTTTTTATAATGTCTTCAGCTAAATTGATAGAGGGCTGTAATATTTTCATGTCTTCTTCAGAGTAATGACCTAATACCCAGTCCACTTGTTTCCCTTTAGCATAATCGTTTCCTATGCCCATTCTCAGCCGAGGATAATCCTTACCTATAAGTTGTTCTATATTACCTAAGCCATTATGTCCTCCATTTGATCCACTTCCTTTTAAACGAAAAGCACCAAGTGGCAAGGCAATATCATCGGATATTACTAATAAACGACTTTGATCTATATTCTCCTTATTAAGCCAATAGCGCACAGCATTTCCCGATAAGTTCATAAATGTAGTAGGCTTTAGAAGGATAATCTTTCTACCTTTTAAGGTAAACTCTGCGATAAAACCATAACGTTTATCCTCAAAAACAGCATTGGACGCTTTAGCTAAAGCGTCCAATACCATAAATCCCGTATTATGTCTGGTACCCTCATACTCATTACCAGGGTTACCAAGACCACATATTAAATATTTATCCAATTTTGTTAAACTAATATTTTAGTTTGTTCAAAGATAAAATTATTCAGCGGTAGTTGCAGCAGTACGCGAATTACGTGTAGCCTTAATAGAACAAACTACTACTTCTTTAGAAGTTACTAATTCCAAACCTTCAAAACTTAAATCGCCTACCTTTATAGCTTTACCAAGCTGAAGATTGGTTACATCAATATTTAAAGTTTCTGGCATTTTATTGAAAGGAGCTTTAACATTGATCTTACGAATAGACATATTCAATCGACCACCATCGCGAACACCTTGTGCAAGACCAGAAAGCTTAACAGGAACTCCCATTACGATAGGTTTCTCTTCTGTTACCTCATAGAAGTCTACATGTAAAAGAGCGTCTGTCGTAGGGTGAAATTGTAAGTCCTTCATTACAGCCAAGTGTTTTTCACCATCTATTGTTAGCTCTACACCATATATATTTGGTGTATAAACAAGCTTACGAAGCTCAGACATAGGCGATGAAAAAGAGACTGCTACAGGAAGACCATTTTCTTTCTTTTCACCATAAAGATTACATGGCACTAAGCCTTCCTTACGCATTAAACGTGAAGCTTTTTTCCCAAGGTCGTTACGCTTCTGACCTGACAACTTAATTTCTTTCATAATTGTGTTGTGTTACTCTAAATTAATATGAATGTTAATTCGCCATCACACACTGAGATGCTTGTCGAGAATAGGGATATATTATTAATAACCTTCTCTTGTTCTCAATTTGCAAAAAGCGTTACAAAGGTACGCTTTTTTTAGCAAACAAGATAATAGGCAACTAAAAAAAGCATAAAATAATATCTTTTACTTGTGCAAACGTGGAAAAATTCCTACATTTGCAATCATAAATTATTGAAGAAGCACAATAACTCGCAAGATGATTAACAGAGAATTAATTCGAATAAAGGTTGTTCAGTTAACCTATGGATACTATCAAAATGGTAGTCGTAATATGGATACAGCAGAGAAAGAGTTGTTATTAAGTCTTTCAAAAGCTTATGATTTGTATAATTTTCTTTTAGGCTTGATAGTTGCAGTAACTCAAGAGGAGCGTCGCCGTTTTGATCTTTTACAGCGAAAAGCAAAGCGTGAGGAGTTACAAATGCCTTCAGATCGTTTTATTAATAATAAGTTTGCTTTACAGTTAGAAGAGAATAATCAGCTGAATGCTTTTTTATCTAATCAGAGTTATCGTTGGGACGATGATATAGAGCTTGTGCGCAAGATATGTAATGATATAGAGGAGAGCGATGTTTTTAAAGATTACATCTTAAGTGATGATGCTTCTTATGATGCTGATCGTGAGTTGTGGCGTAAGCTTTATCGGCATATTATAGAAAACAATGAGCTAATAGATGCATATTTAGAAGATAAAAGTATTTATTGGAATGACGATAAAGAGATAGTAGATACCTTTGTTGTAAAGACTATTAAGCGTTTTGATCCTGTAAAAGGGGCAGACCAGGAGTTGTTGCCAGAATTTAAGGACGACGAAGATCGCAAGTTTGCTATTGATCTTTTTCGCGCTACTATTATAAATGCAGAGGTTTATCAGGGTTATATGAGTCAGGCGAGTCGTAACTGGGATTTTTCTCGTCTTGCATATATGGACGTTGTTATAATGCAAATAGCAATAGCCGAAATGGTTAATTTTCCTAATATCCCTATTAACGTTTCTATAAATGAGTATGTTAATCTTGCTAAGCTATATAGTACTCCGCGTAGTGGTGGTTATATTAATGGTATGTTAGATAGTATAGCTCGCCATTTAATAGAAGTGGGTAAGCTACTAAAACCTATGCCTGAATCTCAGCAACGCAGGAAATATAATAGGACTATAGAAGCTAAGCGTAGTTTTCGTAGTGTAGCAAGCGAAAAGCATGATGATAACTAATTGTTTTACGAGAGAATAGTGTAAATTATTAATATTAAGATAATAAATAAATAAATAATGAATACAGAAATTTTATTAGTAGCTCAATCACAAGGTGGTGGTTATTCTATGATTATTATGATGGTAGCCATCTTTGTAATAATGTATTTCTTTATGATTCGTCCTCAGCAGAAGAAGCAAAAGCAGATTCGTGCTTTTCAGAATGCTTTAAAAGATGGCGACTCTGTAGTTACAGGTGGTGGTATATACGGCATAGTAAAGCGTATTGACCTAACAACAGGTAAAATAGATATAGAAATTTCTAAAGGTGTAGTTATAACAGTAGATAAGAGCTATGTTTTTGCTGATGTTAAAGCATCTCAGGCACAAGCTCAGAAATAAAAAGAGTTATATTACTATCACCTAATTTTATATAAAGGTGGAATTTAAATGATGTCTATTCGCTCGATATTTACATTAGATACGGCAAGGAACTTCTTATTGAAGATATTCAGCAAGGAGTTCCTCGTTTTTTTATTCTTCTTGTTTTTAAGTGGAGCATTTTGGCTTATGATGACTTTAAACGAGACGTATGAAAGTGAGCTAACTGTTAATATGAAGTTAATAGACATTCCTAAAAATGTTGTTATAACAGAAGATCCTGACACTATAGTTCGTTTTACTGTACGTGATAAAGGTTTTGTTATAGCTGCATACGAGTTTACAAAAGTGCTAAAACCAGTCTTGGTAAGTTTTCGTTTGTATAACGATGATAGAGGGCATGGTACTGTTTCTTTGGTTGATATTCAGCGTCAGATACAAAATCAGCTTAATAAAGGTACTCGTATAGTTTCATTAAAGGTAGACAATCTTAGTTTTACTTATAATTATGGGTTACATAAGCGTGTTCCTGTGAAGTTTTTGGGATATGTTGCCTCTAATGGCAGTTATAACATATCTCATACTCTTTTTACTCCCGACCTGGTAACAGTATATGCTGATAAGGCTACTTTGGATAGTATAAAGAGTGTATACACAGAGAAACAGTATATAACAAAACTAACCGAGACTAAAGATGTAGATGTTAATCTTCGTAAGATAGCCCGAGCAAAGTGTATTCCTAATAAGGTACGCATGAGAATAACGCCTGATGTTCTTACAGAAGAGACTGTTTCAGTACCTATAGAGGCTATTAATATTCCTAAGGATAAGGTGTTAAGAACTTTTCCGGGTAAGGTAAATGTAAGGTTTATAGTAGGTGCTTTTAGGTTACAGTCTATGCCAAGAAACAGCGAGACAAAAGAGCTATTACCTACAGGTTTTAAAGTAGTAGCCGATTATAGTAAGTTGGTGGAAGGACATTCAGATAAATGTCGTATTTATATTGCAGCGAGTCCTACAGATATTCGTAATGTTCAGCTTACAACAACATCTGTCGATTATGTTATAGAACAACGATGAAAATAGCAATTACAGGAGGTATAGGTAGTGGTAAATCGTACGTCTGCAAGCTTCTTCAACAGCGCGGAATAGCAGTATACGATAGTGATGCACGGGCTAAAAGATTGATGTCTTCTTCTGCTGTTATTCAGCAGCAGTTAAGTAATCTGGTAGGTAAGAATATCTTTGTAAAAGGTATATTGCAAAAAGCAGTATTGACACGTTATCTTCTTTCCGATTCTCAGCATGTAAAAGCTATTAACGATATAGTTCACCCTGTAGTAGCAACCGATTTTATATCGTCTGGTTACGATTGGATAGAGAGTGCAATATTTTTTGATAGTGGTTTCGATAAGCGTATAAAAATAGACAAGGTGGTGTGTGTAACAGCTCCTGAGCAAGTACGTATATATCGTATAATGTGTCGTGATAACATAACAGAGGATAAGGCACGTGCATGGATTAAACGTCAGTTGCCAGAGTGTGAAATATTGGCTCGCAGCAATTATAATATTATAAATGATGGTAAAAAGGATCTTGATAAGCAGATAACTGCAATTCTTGCCTCCTTACAAAAAGATAGTAAAAATATATAATAATAAAAAGATTAAGAGAAAATGTTACAGACAATTCTTTCAATTTCCGGAAAACCGGGTCTTTATAAGTTAGTAAGCCGTGGTAATAATAATCTTATAGTGGAAGTTCTTGATGAAACAAAAAAACGTCAGCCTATATTTGCCACAGATCGTGTTACCAGTCTTGCTGATATAGCTATATTTACAGAGAGTGAAGATATGCCACTTGGTGAGGTTCTTGCCAAGGTGCGTGATAAGGAAGAAGGTAAAGAATGTTCGCTTAATTGGCGCAAAGCCTCATCAAAAGAACTTCAATGTTATTTTGCAGAAGTGCTTCCTTCTTTCGATCGCGACAGAGTGCATAATAGTGATATTAAAAAGTTATTACAATGGTATGACCTTCTTATAAAAGCAGGAGTTACCGATTTTGAGAAAGAAATGAAGCCTACTAAGGGCGATCATATTCAGGACCGTCAGCAGCAAGAATAATGTTTTAGCTGCATTTTATAGCTTTTTATAATAATAATATAAGCTATGGTGTATCATGCTATTAACCAGCAAGTGTGAAAAAATAGATACAACACTTGCTGGTTTTTCTTTATTATAGGCTTATTTAGAGTTTATATAATAGTAGTCATTAGTAAATTACTTTTAAAAGTCTTTGCCTTTTAAGCTATTTAGCGTATCTTTGCAGCCATAGTCATTTTTATCTACGATAATGTTGAGCGAGAATAAGTATAAATACTTAGGGCAGATAAGATATCCTTCTGATTTGAGAAGTTTGCCGATAGAATCACTTCCAGAAGTATGTAAGGAGTTGCGGAGCAAGATAATAGAAGAGGTAGCTGTAAATCCGGGTCATTTGGCTTCGAGTTTGGGTGCTACTGAGATTACTATAGCTTGTCATTATGTCTTTAATACTCCTGATGATCGTATAGTGTGGGATGTTGGGCATCAAGCATATGGTCATAAGATTATTACGGGTCGTGGTGATATTTTTTATACTAATAGGAAGCTGCATGGTCTTATGCCTTTTCCTTCTCCAAAGGAAAGTGAGTATGATACTTTTACTTGTGGTCATGCTTCTAACTCTATTTCAGCTGCGTTAGGTATGGCTGTTGCAGCTAAATTACAGAATAAGAAACGTCATGTAGTGGCAATAATAGGTGATGGTGCTATGAGTGGCGGTTTAGCTTATGAGGGGCTGAACAATGTTTCTAGTCAGCCTAACGATCTTCTTATCATATTAAATGACAACGAAATGTCTATAGATCGTGCTGTAGGCGGCATGGAGCAATATCTTATAGGTTTGAATACTAATGAAACTTATAATAAGATTCGCAATCGTGCGTCTATATGGTTTGAAAAGAAGGGACTGTTAACAGAAGAACGTAAGAAAGGCATTATTCGTCTTACTAATTCTTTGAAATCGGTTCTTGCTCGTCAGCAGAATATTTTTGAAGGAATGAATATACGTTATTTTGGTCCTTTTGATGGTAATAATGTAAGCGAGTTAGTACGTATTCTTAGGCAGTTGAAGGATATGAAAGGACCAAAATTACTTCATTTACGAACAGTAAAGGGCAAGGGTTATGAGCCTGCAGAGAAAAGTGCTACCGTTTGGCATGCACCAGGCAAGTTTGATCCAGCTACAGGCGAGCGTGTAGAGCAGGTTTCATCTAAAGTTAATCCCCCTAAATATCAATATGTCTTTGGTAAGACTTTGCTCGAATTAGCTCGACAAAATAATGCTATTGTAGGTGTTACGCCTGCTATGCCTACAGGGTGCTCTATGAATATTGTTATGGACGAAATACCTGAACGCTGTTTCGATGTTGGTATAGCAGAGGGGCATGCTGTAACATTTTCAGCAGGTATGGCAAAAGATGGTCTTATTCCTTTTTGTAATATTTATAGTTCGTTTTTACAACGTGCATATGATAATATTATTCATGATGCTGCCATTCTTAATTTACCCGTAGTGCTTTGTTTAGACCGTGCAGGCTTGGTAGGTGAAGATGGAGCTACTCATCATGGTGCTTTCGACTTAGCTTTTCTTCGTCCTATCCCTAATCTTACTATATCTGCTCCTATGAACGAGCACGAGTTACGTAAGTTAATGTATACAGCACAATTGCCCGATAAAGGTACTTTCGTTATTCGTTATCCTCGTGGCAATGGTGTGTTAAATGATTGGGAATGTCCTTTAGAAGAAATAACTGTAGGTAAAGGGCGTAAGATACGTGAAGGTAATAAGTTAGCAGTATTAAGTATTGGTACTATAGGCAATGATGTAGAACGTGCTATAGATGCTATTGAATTGGAAAAGAAATTTAATAACACTTCTTTGATAGCTCATTATGATATGCGTTTTTTGAAACCTTTAGATGAGGCTATTCTACAGCATGTTGGGCAGACGTTTAGCTATGTTATAACGGTAGAGGACGGCGTAAGAGCTGGTGGATTAGGAACAGCTATATCAGAATGGATGGGCGATCACGGCTTCACTCCTCATATTGTTCGTTTAGGTTTGCCAGACACTTTTGTAGAACAAGGAACAGTGGAAGAGCTAAAACATATCTGTGGTATAGATATATGTGGAATAAAGAAAGAAATAATAAACGGTTTAGAAACTGTTTTACAATAAAAAATAAATATAATGAAGATAGTTATAGCAGGAGCATATGTTATTGGAACTTATTTGTCTAAGCTGTTAGCACGTGATAAACATGACATAACACTTATAAGTGGAAACTCCGAAAACCTTGATAATTTAAGTAGTGAATATGATTTGTTAACAATAGACGCATCTCCTTCTAGCTTTAAGGCACAGAAAGAAGCAGGGGTACAAGATGCTGATTTATTTGTTGCAGTAACACCTGACGAGCATGTAAATCTCACTTCTTGTCTTATTGCCCATAGTTTAGGAGCAAAGAAAACAGTGGCTAAGGTAGATAATCCGGAATATGTAGAGGCTAATAACTTGGCAGAGTTTAAGTCGATGGGTATTAATAGTATAGTGCTTCCAGACTTATTAGCAGCAAAGGATATTGTAAATGGTTTGAAGATGTCATGGGTGCGCCAAAGATGGGACGTTCATGGTGGTGCTTTGGTAATGCTTTGTATTAAGCTTCGTAGTACTTGTACTATTTTAGATAGACCTTTAAAGGAAACAGCAGGACCAGAGGAGCCTTATCATGTGCTTGCTATTAAACGTCATGGTGAAACAATTATACCAGGTGGTAATAGTGTTTTAAAGAAGCACGATTTAGTGTACTTTATGACAACAAAGAATTATATCCCTTATCTTCGTAAGGTAGTAGGCAAGGAACATTATGTAGATGTTAAAAACGTAATGATTATGGGTGGTGGAAGTACTGCTGTTAGGGCAGTAGAGATATTGCCAGATTATATGAATGTAAAAGTTATAGAACAAGACATTGATCGCTGTGAGTATCTTAATGAGGTATTAAAAGAAGATACTTTGGTAATAAATGGTGATGGTCGTGATCTTAGTTTGTTAACAGAAGAAGGTATTCTTAGTACCCAAGCTTTTGTATCGTTAGCATCTAATGCAGAAACAAATATTTTAGCTTGTCTTACAGCTAAAGAAAAAGGAGTGCGTAAGACGGTAGCAATGGTAGAGAATGAAGATTATTATTATATGGCAGAGAGTCTAGATATAGGTACTCTTGTTAATAAAAAAGCAGTAGCAGCAAGTCATATATACCAAATGATGCTCGATGCAAATGTAGAAAACGTTAAATTTCTTATGTCTGTAAATGCAGATGTTGCAGAGTTTATTCCAGTAGAAGGTTCTAAAATAACTCAAAAAGAGGTAAAAGATATTCATCTACCCCAAGGAGTAATAATAGGAGGGGTTGTACGTGGCAATGAAGGAATCCTTGTTTCTGGTAATAGTCATATTCAGGCAGGAGATATTGTAGTGATGTTTTGTCACAATGTTGATTTGAAGAAAGTAGAAAATTTATTTCTATAAGAGAAATGTTAAATATTAAATTGATAAGTAAAATCATAGGTTCTTTGCTCGTCTTAGAAGCTATGTTGATGTTAGTATGCCTTGTAGTAGCTTTGTTTTATAGAGGTAATGATGTTTATCCTTTTATGTGGAGTATTGGCATTACTGCTTTGGTAGGGTTACTATTCCGTTTATATGGTATTAATGCAGATAATAATTTAAGCAGAAAAGATGCCTATTTTGTAGTTACTATAATTTGGGTATTATTCTCTTCATTTGCTACTTTGCCTTTTCTTATAAGTGGTTATTTGAGTAGTTTCACTGATGCTTATTTTGAAATGATGTCTGGATTTACTACGACAGGAGCATCTATTATTAATTTTCCAGAGAAATTTCCTCAAGGTCTTTTATTTTGGCGTTCTTTAACTCATTGGATAGGTGGTTTGGGGATTGTCTTTTTTACTGTTGCTATATTACCTTCTTTAGTAGGCGGATCGGTGAAAGTTTTTGATGCAGAGTCTACAGGCCCTATAAAGAGTAAGCTTCATCCGAGATTGACTACAGGTTCAAAGTGGATTTGGGTAGTTTATATAGTTCTAACCATTATATGTTTACTTTCATATAAAGTATGCGGAATGGGGTGGTTTGATGCTTGTAATTATTCTATGGCTACTACAGCAACAGGTGGTTTCGGTACATCGAGTACATCTATAATGGGTTTTCACAAACCTGCGCTCGACTATGCTGTAGCTTTTTTTTGTTTTATTTCAGGTGTCAATTTTACAGTACTTTATGCTTCAGCTACAGGACTAAATATTAAAACTTTATTAAAGAATAGTGAGATAAAGTTTTATACTATTATGGTATTATTCTTTTCAGGTTTTATAGCTTTTGAATTGGTAAGATATAATCACTACGAAATAGAACATGCTATTCGTAGTGCCTTGTGTCAGGTATGTTCTATTATTACAACAACAGGGTGTTTTAGTGATGATGCTGGATTGTGGCCTCATATAACGTGGGTTATTTTTACAGTAGGTATGGTGATAGGTGGCTGCTCTGGTTCTACAAGTGGTGGTGTGAAAAGTATACGAATAGTGATGCTTTTTAAAGTATTGAGAAATGAGTTTAGGCAGATTATACATCCTAATGCTGTGCTGCCTATGAAGATAGATGGCGTTAATATTCCAATGAAACAACGTGTAACCGTAGTATCTTTTATAGGATTATATATAGGTGTAGTATTTATAAGTGCTTTTATAATGATTATGCTTGGTTTGAATGATATAGATTCTATTACTGTTACTATAAGTTGTCTTAGTAATGTGGGGCCTGCATTTGGCAAGGAGGTAGGTCCTACGCAGTCATGGGCAGCCTTTCCTGATACTATAAAATGGATGTGTTCTTGTTTGATGCTTTTAGGACGTTTAGAGTTCTTTGGCGTTTTAGTACTGTTTTCTCGAGATTATTGGAAGAATAACTAAAACATATCTTTATAGTATTTTATAAAATGTATTGTTGATAAGATATATTTTATCCTAAATCGAGATTGAAAGTATCTATAAGTAGAGTAATAGCTTTGTTTTCTCTTTTAAGTTTTTCGAGTGTTTCATATGGTGAAAGGACGGGTATAATCTCGTCCTTTTCTGCTAATCTTATAAGTATATTTATTTTACCATTTCTTAGTTCTTTAGCCATAGTAGAACGTATCCTTGACTTTATAGCCAACAGTTCATTAAGCTGGATATTGTTTTCTGCAAGAACTTGAATTTCAGGGAAAGTAGTAATGGTTGGTGTTATATTCTTCATTCTAGAAGCCAAAGCTTGCATACTTTTAGGCATTCTAGAACACATGGCTCGCCATTGTATTAGCAATTCTTCTTCTGTAAATGTTTCATTATCATTTTTATTAATTACCTCTGCATCTTCTATTATAACATTATCTTTTTTATCATTTTTCAGAAGATGACCAAAAGAATTGCCTATGCTGCTAAGCTGCAAATTGAGTTTTACTTGCTTTGCTGTTAGTTGTGAAGAAGAAACATCTGTGTCATTGCTATTAGAAGAGGAAGGTTTAACCTCTCTTGTATGTTTAGTACTCCCAGCTACCTGCAAAACTGTTTTCTGTTGAGTACTAATCTTTATTTTCTTAAACAGGCTTTTTAATCTTTTGGGGCTACGCCCCGATGAGGAGTCATCAGCATTATCATCTATTTGCGTTATCTGTGCTACTTCAATAAGTGTTATTTCTGCAAGAAGTCGTTTATTAGAGCTTTGCCTATAATTAATGTCACATTGATTCATTTTTTCTAATGCTTTGTATAGAAACTTTACAGGACATTTTGATGCCTGATTCTTATAACGTTCCATTTGTTGCTTGCTAACCTCTATTAAGGGCAATGTTGATATGTCTTTTGCCATAAGTATATTGCGTACATGGGCAGCTAATCCGTTTATTATTCTACCAGGATCGAAACCTCTGTTAATAGCATTATTAAGAAGTAGCATAATTTCACTGACCTTATTTTGTAAAGATAGGTCTATAATGTCGAAATAATTATCTATATCTAACACATTAAGATCTTCTGTAACTTTTTGATAAGTTATTTTACCTTGTGAGAAACTTGCTACTTGATCAAATATTGAAAGAGCATCACGCATACCCCCATCAGCTTTTTCTGCAATGACATTGAGCGCACTCTCTTCATAAGTAATATTTTCTTTTTCAGCTACTTTTTCAAGGTGTTTTATAATGTCGGCTACTGACATACGCTCAAAATCATATATCTGACATCGTGATAAAATAGTAGGTAGAATTTTATGTTTTTCTGTTGTAGCAAGAATAAATATTATTTGCGCTGGTGGCTCTTCTAAAGTTTTAAGAAAGGCATTAAAAGCTTGTGATGAAAGCATATGCACCTCATCTATTATAAATACTTTATATTTGCCTATTTGTGGAGGTATACGAGTTTGCTCCATTAGTTCTTTTATGTTTTCTACAGAGTTATTGCTTGCAGCATCTAATTCGAATATATTATAACTTCTTCCTTCATTAAAAGCTTTACAGCTTTCACATTCATTACATGCTTCACCGTCTGAAACTGGATGTTCACAGTTTATTGCTTTAGCAAATATTCTTGCAGTAGTAGTTTTACCTACTCCACGAGGACCACAAAAAAGATAGGCATGTGCGAGTTTTCCACTTATGACAGCATTCTTTAATGTTGTAGTTAAGGAACTTTGCCCTACTACAGAACTAAAAGTAGCAGGTCTGTATTTACGTGCTGATACAATGTATTCGCTCATAATTTATTTCGTCTTATATGTTTATTCTTTTTGCAAATTTATATAAAAAGACTGATTATATAGTCAATCACTATACTTTTTTAAGTCTTAACGAGTTAAAAAAATCTCAGCTTTTTGTAGATCTTCAGGCGTGTCGATACCAATAGTTTCTATATCTGTAATACCTACTTTTATTTTATAACCATTCTGAAGCCAACGCAATTGTTCAAGGCTTTCTGCTATCTCAAGAGGGGATTGTTGTAACTTACTTATTTCTTTCAATACTTCTGTTTTATAAGCATACAGCCCTATATGTTTTAAAAACGGAAAATTAGCAAGCCATTCTTTAGTTTCTTTCCCACGAATGAACGGAATAGGAGAGCGTGAAAAATACATTGCATAATTATTATTATCTAATACAATCTTTGGAGAATTAGGATTTTGTACATCTTCTATTTTATCAAAGCGTTTACCTAATGTAGCTATTTGTGTTTGAGAGTCATCAAAACAATCTATTACTGTTTTTATCTGGCTTGCTTGGATAAAAGGTTCATCACCTTGTATATTTATAACAACATCATATTTTTCTCCTATCTTATCTATAGCTTCACAGATTCTATCAGTACCACTTTTATGCTTATTATTTGTCATAATAACATTGCCATGAAAGCTTTTTACTGCTTTATATATTCTTTCGTCATCAGTAGCAACATAAACATCTTTAAGTGCTTCTTTTACCTGCATGTATACACGCTCTATCACCATTTTACCTCCTAAGATAGCTAAGGGCTTCCCTGGAAAACGTGAAGAAGCATAACGTGCAGGGATAATTCCAACAAACTTCATCTTCTCTTTATTTTAATTATTATGGAAAACAAAGGTAAAATTTATTTGTGAAATTCCAATATAAATTGTAATTTTGTTTGGTATGAAAGTGGTTTTAATAGGGGCGGGGAATTTAGCTACTAATTTGGGTAAAGCTTTTAAAAAAGCAGGTATAGAAGTGGTGCAGGTATATAGTAGGACTAAGAAATCTGCAAAACTTTTATCAGATATTCTTGTCTGTAATTGGACAATAGATGTACAAGAAATAGTAGATGATGCAGATTATTACATTTTTTCTGTAAAAGACAATGTCTTGGAACAATTGATAATAGATGTTTGTTCACATATAAAAACAGGAATTTTTCTTCATACAGCAGGTTCAATGAGTTGTGATGTTTTTAAGAATAAAGTAAATAAATATGGTGTATTCTATCCATTACAAACTTTTTCCAAAAATAGTTACGTTGATTTTGAAAATATTCCTATATTTATAGAGGGAAATAGTATAGAAGTTTCTCAACAGTTAGAAATGCTAGCAAAGAAGATTTCTATAAATGTATATACACTTACAAGTGAGGTGCGACAATATATACATCTATCCGCTGTATGGGTTTGTAACTTTGTAAATCATTGTTATTCAATAGGACAAGATATTTTAGCACAACATGGAATACCTTTTAAAGTTTTATTACCTCTAATATATGAAACTACAAAGAAGGTTAGCTATTTACAACCAAAAGAAGCGCAAACAGGACCAGCTGTTCGAGGTGATAAGAATATTATAGAGAAACATATTAAATTAATGCATGATAATCCTCAATGGCAAGAACTTTATAAAAACTTTTCGCAAAATATTTATGATATGAGCTCTTCTAAAAAAAAACATTATGATAAATTATAATCTAAAAAAAATTAAAGCTTTAGTTTTTGACGTTGATGGAGTGTTGTCAGCCTCTACTGTTATTATGGATAATAATGGTGAGCCTATACGCACAATGAATGTAAAAGACGGATATGCTATACAATTAGCTATTCGATTGGGGCTTAAAGTAGCTATTATAACAGGTGGTAGGAATGAATATATTAGAAAGCGTTATGCTTATCTTGGAGTGGAAGATATTTATCTTAACTGCTCTGTAAAAATACAATCTTGGAATAATTTTCTTCATAAACATAAATTGCATGCAGAGGAAGTTATTTATGTAGGAGACGATATTCCTGATTATGAAGTAATGCAGCACTGTGGTTGTCCTTGCTGTCCTAAAGATGCTTGCACAGAAATAAAGCAAATATCTAATTATATTAGCGATTTTATCGGTGGCAAAGGTATTGCACGTGATATTATAGAACAAGTATTAAAGGCTCAAGGTAAATGGTTGATGAATGCTAAAGCATTTGGTTGGTAATCCTATTTCAGTTAAAATATATATCCAACATATATATATATTATTAGTTTAAATATGCATATTAAACTTATCTTGTTATTTTGATTATGAAAATAATTTTAGCAAGTAATTCTCCTCGTCGGCGCGAATTATTAATGGGCTTAGGAATTAAATTTGAAGTAAAAGTATTGCCCAATATATCTGAAGAATATCCTAAAAATCTACCAACTATGGATATAGCTGAATATATAGCATGTCTTAAAGCCAAAGCATATAAGGAGAGTATAGAAGAAAACGAATTAATTATTACAGCTGATACTATAGTTGTCTTGGGTAATCAAGTGTTAGGAAAACCTAAGAATGAAAACCAAGCTAAGTATATGTTACAGTCAATCAGTGGGAAAAAGCATAAGGTAGTAACTGGAGTATGCATAACAACTAATACTTTACAGCGTCACTTCTCAGTATCTACAGACGTTACTTTTAAAGTTTTGAAAGAAAGCGAAATAAATTATTATATACACAAATATAAGCCATTTGATAAAGCTGGAGCATATGGCATTCAAGAGTGGATAGGTTATGTTGGTGTAACTTCTATAAATGGTAGTTACTTTAACGTAATGGGGCTTCCCGTGCAGAGGTTATGGGAAGAACTATGTGAAATAATTTAGTATTAAATTTCATGAAACAAGCATAAGATTAATATAATGAGAATTATGATAAATAAGATTTAACCTGTACGCAGTTCTGCTAACTGTTTATTGTTAATAACTCCAGCCTTGACAAAGTTCCTTTATAGCTCTATTAGCATCTTTCTCGTTTGCATAGAAATCAGATAGACGGTCTACCTCTTCGCCATCATTGCCGATAGTATCTACATCAAAGGCACTAACATCACTATAAAAGGTCATTTCCTTAGATAGTTCTGCCATCTCTGGTAAATCTCTTGCATCGTTGTATAATGCTTTGAGATATGGACGAATTGCGTCTCCAAGGTCAGAAATCATTTCCTTTGCATAGGCTCCAAAGGCACGTGCGCCCTTTTCGATGCGGTACACTGCCATTTCTGCACCGATAGCCAACATCTCAGGGGCTACACCTAAATTAAGCTGACCACGTAGCTTTGCTCTCATGCGCTTTTTCAGCTCCTCATAGCGTTCATCCGTTACCAGTCTATTCTTGGTCTCTGGCTTCGTCCTCTCGCTGCTCTCAATAGGATTGGTATCAACCTTTGCTTCCTCCTTTTTGCGTA